>JBJTIX010000182.1:0-2413 GCA_046095205.1 Opitutia bacterium | reverse complement strand
GTCTTGTTGGCCGTCATCGACCATTCGATGAGCGATTCGGGGTCGTTCATCTGCAGGGCGGAGAGCATGTCGGCGCCCAGCTGCGGCCACTCGGCCTCGATGTCAAAGATGGTGACCGTCGACTTGAGCGCGTGCATCGCGATGTCGCAGGCGCTGCCACGGTCGCCGATGACGTGGCCGGGCGTGCCCGCGGTCGCCGGCGGTGCGGACGCCGGCCATGCCGGCGCCGATGCGGGCGGGGCGGGCGGGCAGGCGGTCGCGGATGCCCGAGAGCAGGGCCCGGAGGCCTTCGCCGTCGAGCAGGCGGACATTGCCCGGACCCATCGACACGGAGGCGAGCTCCCGGCCTTCGCCGTCGACGAGCAGCGCCGTGGTGCGTGTGCCGCCGCCCTCGATGCCGAGCAGGATCACGGCTGGAGGGCGCCCCGGTTCACGAGACGAGCGCCTTCACCACCTTGGCCGGCAGCACGCCCGTGAGCTTCTGGTCCAGCCCCTGGTATTTGAAGGTGAACCGCTCGTGGTTGTAGCCCAGCAGGTGCAGCACCGTCGCGTGGAAGTCGGAGATGTGCAGCGGGTCCTTGACGATGTTGTAGCTGAAGTCGTCGGTCTCCCCGTGGATCGCGCCGCCGCGGGCGCCGCCGCCGGCCATCCACATCGTGAAGCAGCGCGGGTGGTGGTCGCGGCCGTAGTTCTCCTTCGAGAGCCCGCCCTGGCTGTAGATCGTGCGGCCGAACTCCCCGCCCCAGATGATCAGCGTGTCCTCGAACATGCCCCGGCGCTTGAGGTCCTCGATCAGCGCGTGGCAGGGCTGGTCGACGTCCTTGACCTGGCTCGGCATGCGGCCGCCCACGTTGGCGTGGTGGTCCCAGTTGTTGAGGTAGATCTGCGTGAAGCGCACCCCGCGCTCGGCCAGCCGGCGCGCCATCAGCACGCTGTTGGCGAACGTCCCGGGCTTGCGCGCCTCCTCGCCGTACAGCTTGAACGTCGATTCGGGCTCCTTGGTCAGGTCGGTCAGCTCCGGCACGCTGGCCTGCATGCGGAAGGCCATCTCGTACTGCTGGATGCGGGTGTGGATCTCGGGGTCGCCCACCTGGCGGTAGTTCAGCCGGTTGATCTCGTTGATGCCGTCGATGGTCTTGCGCCTGATCTCGTCGGAGACGCCCGACGGGTTGTTGATGAACAGGATCGGGTCGCCCTTGCTGCGGAAGGAGACCCCCGCGTGCACGCCCGGCAGGTAGCCGCTGGACCAGAGGCGCGAGGAGATGGCCTGCTCCTGCTCGCGGTTGGTGGGGGTCGCGATGAGCACGACGAAGGCGGGCAGGTTGTCGTTCTCCGAGCCGAGCCCGTAGGAGGCCCACGACCCGAGGCACTGACGCCCGGTCTCCTGGTTGGCGGTCTGCATCGCGCAGATGTCCTTGTCGTTGTTGATGGCCTCGGTGTGCAGCGAGCGCATCCAGCAGATGTCGTCGGCGTTCTTGTTGAGGTGCTGGAACAGGTCGGAGTTCATCCACATCCCGCACTGGCCGAACTGCTTGAAGTTGAACTTGGACGGCGCGATGGGGAAGCGGGCCTGGCCGCTGGTCATCGTCGTGAGACGCTGGCCCTTGCGGATCGAGTCGGGCAGGTCCTTGTCGTACCAGTCCCTGAGGGCCGGCTTGTAGTCGAAGAGGTCCATCTGCGACGGACCTCCGACCATGTGCAGGTAGATGACGCGCTTGGCGCGCGGCTTGAAGTGCGAAGTCATGGCGCCGGGGGCGGCGTGGGCCATGGTCGGGCCGAGGAGCGAGGTGAGCGCGGCCGCGCCGAGGGCGTTGGCGCCGCGCCCGAGGAAGCGGCGGCGGTTCTCAAGGGACTGCCATTCGTGCAGGAGGGACATGGTGCGAGGGGGTCGGGGGTTCACTTGGTGATGGTCTCGTCCAGATTGAGCAGCTGGTTGCAGACCATGGTCCAGGCGGCCAGTTCGGCCGCGGGCAGTTCGGCCTGCGGCCTCGATTCGCCGACCTTGAGCAGCGCCTCGGCCTCGGCGGTACGGGCGGCGTAGTGCGCCCGGAACTCGCCGAGCGCGCGGCGGAGGACGGCGAGCTCCTCCCCGCGGAGCGGCCTGCCCAGCACGCGCTCGGAGGCGGCCTGCAGGCGCGCGTCCTCGGTCGGTCCGGCCAGGAAGACCTTCTGCGCGAGGTTGCGGGCGGCCTCGACGAACTGCGGGTCGTTCATCGCGACCAGCGCCTGCAGCGGCGTGTTGGTGCGGTCGCGGCGGATGCAGCTCATCTCGCGGCTCGGGGCGTTGAAGATGTCGAGGTTGGCCGGGGCGGCCATGCGCTTCCAGAAGTTGTAGACCGTGCGGCGGTAGAGGTTCTCGCCCTTGTCCTGCACGTACTTCTCGGTGCCCATGCCGACGACCTCCCAGATGTTC
>JBJTIX010000181.1:0-7530 GCA_046095205.1 Opitutia bacterium | reverse complement strand
GCGTCCTACGCCTGGAGCAAGGGCATCTCGGGCACCACGGACGCCGACTCCGAGACCTGGTCCGTCGCCCTCGTCCACAGCTTCTAATCCTCGGATCAGAAGCTAAGCCAAAGGGCCCCGGCAACGGGGCCCTTTTTGTTTTCAGCGGGCCTCGAGGTGCACGGTGATCCGCATCTCCCTGTCGCCCGAGCCCCAGTAGCTGCCGCTCACGGGCGTCGCGTCCCGGTAGTCCCGGCCCACCGCGGCGGCCACATAGGCGTCCGTGACCGGCTTGCCGTTGGTGGGGTCGAGGCCGAGCCAGCCCTGCCCGGGCATCCAGACTTCGCACCAGGCGTGGGACGCATGACCGCCGATGATTTCCCCGCGTCGCGCGTCATAGACGTAGCCGCAGACGTAACGGGCCGGCAGGCCTACCGCTCGGCACAGGGCCAGCAGGAGGTGGGCGTAGTCCTGACAGACCCCCTTGCGGCTGGCAAAGAACTCCTCGGTCGTCGTGCCGATGTGGGTGGCGCCGGGCGTGTAGGCCGACCCGGCATGGACCGTCCGCATCAGCTCCATGGCCAGCGAATGTAAGCCTGCGGTGCCCTGGTCCACGTCAATCGCCGCCCGCCAGATTTCAGGGCTGATGACCACGGGGCCGTCGGCCTGCAGGTAGGGCTGGAAGGACTCCCGTAGGGACTCGTCCTTCAGCAGGTCCTTGCAGGGGTCGTCGGACCGCAGGCTGGCGGAGGAGGGTGCGGTCTCCACGAGACTCACGGCCTCGATGGTGAGCGATGTGTGGGGTTCCTCGACCTCGAAGCGGTGCACGGGGTTGCGGTGCAGGTCCTGATACCTTTCAAGCCGGGTGGCCGGCACCACCCTGATCACGTGCATCAGGGGTTTCTGACGCCGGTTGGTCAGGGGGGTCACCCTGAGCTCGTTGGTGTTGCCGTGGACGGGCAGGGCGTACCGGTATTCGGTGCGGTGCGTGACGCGGAGCTTCATGGCGCGCGGCGCAGGGCTATTGCTGCTGCTGTTGCTGCTGCTCGCGGTGCCAGCGGGAGACCTCGTCGCCCGAGCCGATGCGGCCGAAGCGCCGGTCCACCTCGCCGGGCAGGAGCACGTAGGTCTCGAAGACCGCCTGGCCGGCCGCGTTCAGCTGCACCTGCAGGTCGTCGATGTATTCGTGGAGGCCCCGCGACATGACCTCGGCGGGCCCCGAGAAGCTCAGCCGCGCGAGCAGGGCCCCGGTGATCTTCTCGCAGGCGTTGGAATACCTTCCCGTGGGGGTGCCCGAGATGTCGTGCAGCACCTGGTCGGCCCGGCGCAGGCAGTGGCGGACCGAGCGGGGGAACTCGTTGGAGAAGATCAGCAGGTCGGCCACGTTGCTGACGGCGATTTCGCCGCCGTAGAGCCGTCGGTAGCTGGCATGGGCAGAGCAGGCCCGGAGGATGGCGCCCCAGCGCAGCGAGGCGCGGGCGTCGTCGTCCCCGCGGTCGGCGAACCTGATGTCGAGGAACCGGCTCGTCATGTCGGCCCGCTCCAGCAGCCGTCCCAGCCGGAGGAAGGTCCAGCCTTCGTCGCGCGAGAGGGTGGCCTCCGTGATGCCGTCGAAGAGCATCGAGGAGGCGATGACGCGCTCGTAGAAGGCGTGGGACGAACGCAGCAGCAGGTCGGCCCCCTCCTGCGAACCGACGAGCATGTGGAGCGCGTTGAGCTCCGACCACATCTCGTCCGAGATCTTGTCCCGCACCGAGCGGGCGTTCTCGCGGGCCTGCCGGATGCAGGACAGGATCGCATCGGGGTTGCGCGGGTCCAGCGTGAGGAAACGGGCCGCGTCGCCGCGACCGGGATTGGGGTAGAGGCTCCGGAACGACTCCTCCATGGCAGTCGCGCGCAGCACCGGGGTCCAGTATTCCTCCTGGGCCGGCCCGCTGCCCAGCGTCTCGTCGTCCAGCAGCATCTCCTCGCTCACGCGGACCAGCCGGGCCAGGTTCTCGGCGCGCTCGATCTGCCGGGACATCCAATACTGGTGGTCCGCGACGCGGGAGAGCAGGGTGGGAGGGGCGTTCATGCGGCCAGCACCCAGGTGTCCTTGCTGCCTCCGCCCTGGGAGGAGTTCACGACGAGCGAACCCTTGCGAAGGGCGACGCGCGTCAGTCCGCCGGGCATCACCTTCACGGAGTCGCCCCAGAGCACGAAGGGCCGCAGGTCCACGTGCCTGCCCTCCAGCCCGCCCTCGACCAGGGTCGGGTGCTGCGAGAACCGCACGACGGGCTGGGCGATGTAACCGCGGGGGTTGGCGATGACCCGGGCGCGGAACTCCTCGATCTGGGCCTTGGTGGCGGCCGGGCCGATCAGCATGCCGTAGCCGCCGCTCTCGTCCGCCGCCTTCACGACCAGCTCAGGCAGACGATCGAGGATCAGCTTCCGGTCATCTTCGCGCCAGGCGAGGTAGGTCGGGACCTGGTCGAGCAGGGGTTCCTGGCAGAGGTAGTAGCGGATCATGTCCGGCACGTAGGCGTAGGTCACCTTGTCGTCGGCCACCCCCGTGCCGATGGCATTGGCCAGGGCCACGTTGCCGCGGCGAACGGCGTCCACCAGCCCCGGCACGCCGAGCACGGAGTCCTTGCGGAAGACCTGCGGGTCGAGGAAGTCGTCGTCGATGCGCCGGTAGATGACGTCGACCTGCCGCAGGCCCCGCGTCGTGCGCATGTAGACGAAGCCGTCGAGGGCGATGAGGTCGCGGCCCTCGACGATCTCGATGCTCATCTGACGGGCGAGGAAGGAGTGCTCGAAGTAGGCGCTGTTGTGCACGCCCGGGGTGAGCAGCACCACGTTGGGGTCGGGGTTGCCCCGCGGGGCCACGTTGCGCAGGGTGGCGAGCAGGTCGGCCGGATAGGTGTCGACGGGCCGTACCGCGCCGGCCCCGAAGAGCCCCGGGAAGACCCGCTTCATGGCCGCCCTGTTCTCGAGGACGTACGACACCCCGGAGGGGCAGCGTCCGTTGTCCTCCAGGACCAGGTAGCGTCCGTCGCGGTCGCGGATGAGGTCGGTGCCGCAGACGTGCACGTAGGCGTCCTTGGGTACGGACGCCCCGACGAACTCCGGACGGAAGTGCCGAGCGCCCAGCACGACCTCCTTCGGGATGATGCCGTCCTTGATGATCTTCTGGGCGTGGTAGACGTCGTAGAGGAAGAGGTTCAGCGCCGTGATCCGCTGGATGAGGCCGGCCTCGATGCGTTCCCACTCCGCGGCCGGAATCACGCGCGGGAAGGGATCGAAGGGGAACACCCGTTCGGTCCCGCGGTCGTCGCCGTAGACGGTGAACGTGACGCCCTGCTTCAGGAAGAGCAGCTCAAGGCTGCGCAGCTTCTGGCTCAGCTCGTCGTCGTTGAGGCCCCTGAGCTTGTCCGCCAGCCCCCGGTAGTAGGGGCGCACGGCCCCCTGGGAGTCGACAAGCTCGTCGAACAGGTCGGCCGGACGGTAGTCGTCTAGGAGCATGCCTTATTTCAAGCAGTCCTCCTGCCACTCCGAGCCACCCCTGCGGCGTGTATGAAAACGGACTTCCCCGCGACCGAACTTGGTCAGCGGCCTGTGGAAACCCGTCAGAGCCCCTTGCGGTCGGGCTTTCCGGGCTCGGTGTAGCCCTTGGAGCGGAAGAACTCACGCAGCACCTCCGAGCGGGCCTCGGCCATCCGGTTGCGCTGGACGTCCTCGGGCGAGAGGAGCTTCTGGCGCTCGGTCATCACGCGCCGCAGCCGCATGAGCGCCGACTGCTGGAGCTGCCGGACGCGCTCGCGGGTGAGCTTGAACGCGGCCCCGACCTCCTCGAGCGTGAGCGGACTTTCTCCGTCGAGCCCGAAGCGCCTGACGAGCACCTCGCGCTCGCGCGCGTCGAGATGGGACAGCATCTCCTGGATTTCGCCGGAGTCCGACTTGCCGCGGAGCGTCTCGAAGGGCGTGCGCTCGCTCTCGTCCTTGACCAGGTCGCCGAGGGTGGCGTCGCCCTCCTCGCCGACGGGCTGGTCGAGGGAGGCCGCGCGATTGGCGACGGCCTTCATGTGCACGACCTTCGAGAGCGGTATCTGCATCGCCTCGGCGATCTCCTCGTTGTGGGGCTCGCGTCCGATCTGGGCGGCGAGCTGCGCGGTGACCCGGCGCATCTGCGAGATGCGGTCCACCATGTGCACCGGAAGGCGGATGGTCTTCCCGTTCGTGGCGAGCGCGCGCTTGATGGCCTGCTTGATCCACCAGGCGGCGTAGGTGCTGAGCTTGCCCCCCTTGTCGGGGTCGAAGCGTTCGACGGCCTTGATGAGGCCGAAGTTGCCCTCGCTGATGAGGTCCAGCAGCGGCAGTCCGAATCCGTCGTAGTCCTTGGCGATGCGCACCACCAGGCGGAGGTTGGACTGGATCATGCGCTGGCGGGCCGCCTCATCGCCCTTCAGCACCCGGCGGGCCAGCGCGGTCTCCTCCTCCAGCGTGAGCAGCGGGGTCTTGCCGATCTGGTCCAGGTAGGTCCGCAGCGGCGAACGCTCCTCGGGGTGGAGCTGGTCGAACGGCAGGCCGGGCTCGGTGATGTCCTCCGCGGAAGATTGCGGCTGGGCCGGGGCGGGCCGGGCTTCCTTCCTGCCAGCCGGGAGCTTCCTGGAGGGTCGCTTGGCCAAGTTCAGTCGCGGAGTTTGGCGGCCAGGCCGAGCGCGCGCAGCACGCCCTTGGATTTGTTGACCGTCTCCTCGAACTCGGAGGCAGCCACGGAGTCGGCCACGATGCCCGCGCCCGCCTGCACGCTCGCCACGCCGTCGCGAAGGGAGGCCGTGCGGATGACGATGCAGGAGTCGTGTCCCCCGTCGAAGCCGAAGTAGCCGACCGCGCCGCCGGAGGCGCCGCGACGTTCGCGTTCCAGCTCGGCGATGACCTGCATCGCCCGCACCTTGGGCGCGCCCGAGAGCGTGCCGGCAGGGAAGGTGGCGCGGAAGAGGTCGAAGGCGTCGCGGCCCTCGGCAAGCTGGCCCTCGACCTGGGACACGATGTGCATCACGTGGGAGTAGCGCTCGACGACGGCGTAGTCCGGCACCGTCACGCTGCCCGGGACGCAGACGCGGCCGAGGTCGTTGCGGGCGAGGTCCACGAGCATCAGGTGCTCCGAGCGCTCCTTGGGGTCGGCGAGCAGCTCGGCCTCGAGGCGGCGGTCGGCGGCCTCGTCGGCGCCGCGGGGGCGCGTGCCGGCGATGGGACGGATCTCGCAACGGCGTCCGGTGAGGCGTACGTTCACCTCGGGCGAAGCTCCGACCATGTCGAAGCCGCGGCCGGTCTCCAGGGCGAACATGTAGGGCGAAGGGTTGACGTGCCGGAGCACGCGGTAGAGGTCCAGCGGGTCGCCCTTGAAGGGCACGTCGGTCCGCCGGGAGAGCACCACCTGCACGCAGTCGCCCGCGCGCACGTATTCCTGGGTGCGGCGCACGGCCGCCTCGAAGGCGTCCTGGTCGATGTTGCCCTTGCCCTGGGCGAAGCCGGCCACGGCCGGAAGCTCCGCCGCGGGCGCCGCGCGGGGTCCGGCGAGGACGGCCCGGAGCGACTCGAGCTCCTTGCAGGCCGCCGTCCAGGCCTCGTCGGCCTTGTCGGCGGACTTGATGCGGGCGTTGACGATGAGTCTCAGCGTCTGGCGCGCGTTGTCGAAGGCCACGACTCGGTCCACGAGCATGAAATGGAGGAGGGGGCTGCGGGTGGGGTCCGCCGCGGGACGCGGACCGGTCGGCTCGACCCGATGGACGTAGTCGTAGCCGACCATGCCCACCATGCCGCCCACGACGGGGGGCAGGCCGGGCACCTTGGCCACACGGAGCCCGCTGAGCTGCTCCTTGACGAGCGAAAGGGGGTCGGCCGGGGTCGGGATGGTCTCCTTGCCGCCGTCCCGGCGCTCGATCTCCGTGCGGTCCTCCCAGGCCGTCAGGGTCATGGCCGGCGAGGCGCCGCAGAAGCTGTAGCGTCCGATGTGCTCGCCGCCCGTCACGGATTCGAAGAGGAAGGACGGCCCGAGCGCCCTGAGCCGCGCGTAGACCGACACCGGCGTCTCGAGGTCGGCCATGAGGTCGAGGCAGACCGGGACCAGGTCGTTGTTCCTGGCCAGTCGGCGGAAGGTCTCTAGGTCGGGCGTCAGGCTCACGCTCGGTCAGAGTAGTACGCCCCCGCGGGCCTTTGGAACCCTAAACGGCTCAGCCCTCGGCCCGCCAGCGGCCCCAGAGGGAGAGGGGAAGCAGGCGACCGCCCGATTCCTGCCGCAGCGCCAGTTCCCCGATGTCGATGCCGCCCCGCAGTCCGCGCGTCATGTCCTCGAGAAGGTTGCGGCAGAGGATGGAGGAGGCGTCGATGGTGTAGACGGTGAGGATGACGAACCTGGCCTCCGGCGAGAGGAGTTCGCGGCACGCCCTCAGCAGGGGCGCCAGGTCGCGCTCGACTTTCCAGAACTCTCCGCCGGGTCCGCGTCCGAAGGCCGGCGGGTCCAGCAGCACGGCCTCGTACTTGTTGCCGCGCTTCACCTCGCGGCGCACGAAGGTCGGCGCGTCCTCGATGATCCAGCGGATCGGGGCGTCCGCCATGCCGGACAGCTCCTGGTTGCGCCGGCCCCAGGCCACCGCGGGCTTGGAGGCGTCGACGTGCGTCACCGACCATCCGGCCTTGGCGGCCACGAGGGACGCCGCGCCGGTGTAGCCGAAGAGATTGAGCAGGCGCGGACGCTGGCCCGCCGCCGGGCGCTGCCGGGCCAGCCAGTCCCAGTGCGGCGACTGTTCGGCGAACACGCCGAACTGCTTCGAGTTGTCCATGAACCTCAGGGTGAGCCGGAGGTCGGCGTAGCGCGTCTCCCATTCCTTGGGGCACGCCCCCTTGAGGCGCCAGCGGCCCTCGCGGCCGCCCTCCTCGTGCTCGGCGGCGGCGCGCTGCCATTCCGCCGCCGGCAGCGAGCGGCTCCACCACGCCTTCGGTTCGCTCCTGATCAGCCGGACGCCGCCCACCTCCTCGAGCTTCGCTCCGTCGCCGGAATCGAGAAGCCGGTGACCCTGCCAGTCGCTGACGAGTACGCTTATTTCCACGCAGGCATCGTGGTGGCGGCACGCCCCGGAGGGAAGCCCGCTTTTGCTCGCCAAAGCCGTCCGCCCCTTTCCAATCGGGACGCATGTCGCGCCAGCTCGCCAGCGCCCGATGGGAGGGACCCAGCGTCGGCGTGGTGAGCCTGCATGCCGACTGGCCGGAGGGACTGACTCCGCCGATCTCGCTCAGCCCGCCGGCCCGCATGGTCTCGCTCGAACGCGCGCACCCGGCGGCCTGGGCGCTGCGTTCGGGCCATTGGATCTCCGGCGGCACGGTCCACTTCTTCCTCTGGAAGGCGCTCTGTCCCGACGCGGTCGCGCCCACGGTGGCCGGCGACTTCAACGGCTGGGGCGCGGAGGATCCCGCGCGCTGGACGATGAACCCCGTCTGCCTGCAGGGCAGCGACGGATTCCAGCTGGACGTCCCGCTCGGCTCGGTGCTCGGCGGCGCGTCGTCGTCGTT
>JBJTIX010000180.1:0-3774 GCA_046095205.1 Opitutia bacterium | reverse complement strand
TGCTTGTAGAGCACGATCCCGGCGCCGACTACGGCGCCGACGAGGAACGCGGCGAGGGTGCGGCAGAAGGTCTGCATGTCAGGATCCGGCCTTGATTTCGATGACGTCGTGCGGGGCGGCCTCGCGCTGGCCGGCCGGAGTGACGCGGATGTAACGGGCGTTGCGACGGTGCTCGGAGAGATTGCGGGCGCCGAGATAGCCGAGGCCGCTCTGGACGCCGCCGCCCAGCGTGCCCAGCACCTGGTCGACGGAGCCGGAGACCTCCTTGAGCGCCTCGATGCCCTCGGCGGCCACCTTGTTGAACTTGCCGCCCGTGCTGTGCCCGTAGCGCGCGGCCGAACCTTTGCGCATCGCCTCGTGCGAGCCCATGCCGCGGTACTCCTTGTAGGTCTTGCCGTTGATCTCCATCAGCTTGCCCGGCGCCTCGCGGCTGCCGGCCAGCAGGCCGCCCAGGATGACGGCGTCGGCGAGGGTCAGCGCCTTCACCATGTCGCCGCTCTTGGTGATGCCGCCGTCGGCCAGGATGCGCACGCCCTTCCGGGCGGCGGCGCGGGAGGCGACGTAGAGCGCGGTGAGCTGCGGGATGCCGACGCCCGCGACGATGCGGGTGGTGCAGATGGAGCCGGGGCCCTGGCCGATCTTGACGGCGTCAACGCCGGCGGCCGCCAGGAACTCGACGCCCTCGGCGCTGGTGACGTTGCCGGCGACGAGGGTGAGGCCGCGGTGGGCCTTGCGCAGGATGCGGACGGCGTCGCCGACGCCCTTGGTGTGGCCGTGGGCGGTGGAGACGGCCACGGCGTCGACTCCCTCGTCGACGAGGGCGGCCACGTGGCGCAGAAGACGGTCGCGGTCGATCGCGCCCTCCGCGTCGCGCGGCACGGAGACGGCGGCGCCCACGCGCAGGCGGAAGTCCGCGTCACGCGTCGGCCGGACGTGGGCGCGGGACTCCTCTGAGATGCGCTCGATGTCGCTGAGGGTGAAGAGCCCGCGAAGGCGGTTCCGGGCGTCGACGACGAGGAGCTTGTTCTGGCCGACGTTCTCGGAGAAGAGCCGGTCGGCGGTGGCGATGGGGTCCTTGCCGAGGTCCTTCTCGACGACGGAGAAGACGCGGTCGCGGGGAATCATCACGGCCGCCACCTTGCGCTCGCGGTGGCGCTCCTTGACGGCGCTGCCGGGGAGGAGGCCGGCGAGCTGGCCGTCGGGGGTGGTCACGGGGAAGGTGCTGAAGGCGAGGCCGTCGCGCTCGATGCGGGCGAGGACGTCGCCGATGCGGTCCTCGGGCGAGACGACCGCGGGCTCGGCGATCATGCCGTGGATGTGGTTCTTGACCCGGCGGACCTCGGCGACCTGGTCGGGCTCCGACATGTTGTAATGAAGGAGGCCGAGGCCGCCGTTGAGGGCCATGGCGATGGCCATGCGGTGCTCGGTCACGGTGTCCATGTCGGACGAGACGACGGGCAGAGACAACGGAAGGGCCTCGGAAAGGGACGAGTCGAGGCGGGTCATGCGCGGCAGGACCTCGGAATAGCGGGTGGCCAGGGAGACGTCGTCGTAGGTCAGGCCGAGGCCGGCATTGGCCGGAAAGAACGCGTCTGCGGGCAGATAAAAGCGTTCGTCGAGGGAAACGCGGCCCTTGTTCTTAGCGGAGGCCATAGAGGTCGGTTTCCCCGAAGGGTGTTAGGGAGGGGCTTTCCGTTAGGCAATTTGTTTTTGCGAAAAAGGCCCGTTTGCGTGAGTTTAGACGGAATGCGCGTGGGAAACTACGAGTTCGTGAGGCTTCGTCGCCGATTTCGGCGTCCCATCTCAACGGGCGCCGGCGCGGTCGAAGCGGTGGACCGACTGGTGATCCGCACCGAAACGGAGGGTGCGGAGGGCTTCGGAGAGGTGGCGCCCTGGCCGGGCTTCCCCTGCGAGTCGGTCGACGACGCGGCCGAGGCGCTGCGCTCCGCGCAGGGCGACCTCGCGCTGCTCGAGGCCAAGACGATCGGTCGAAATCTTCCCGCGCTCGCGGCGGCGCTGTCATCCTGCCGCCGGTGGAAGGAAATCGCCGCGTTCGGCGGAGCCCTGCCCTGCGCGGGCCTCGTCGCGGGCGGCGAGGAAGTCGGCGCAAAGGCGGCCGCGGGCTACCGCACGCTCAAGCTGAAGATCGGTCCGGCCGACCGTCCGACCGTCGCGCTGGAGGCGCTGGCCGCCTTCGACGGCAAGCTGCGCATCGACGCCAACGGTTCGCTCGACCTGGTCGGCGCGCGGACTTGGACGGAATTCGCGCGCACCCAGGAGAGGGTCGAGTATCTTGAGCAGCCCCTGCCGCCCGGACATGCCGGCTACGCCTCCCTCGGCCCGGACAAGGTGGCGCTCGACGAGTCGTTCTGCACGCCCGGCGGCATGGACTGGGCCGGCCCGCTGGTCGTGAAGCCCTCGCTGGCGGGAGACTGGGACGCCTTCCTCGCCTGGCGGAGAAGCCGGCGCGGTCCGGTCACCTACTCCTCCTGCTTCGAGACGGCGATCGGCCGCCAGGCCGCGCTCTGGGTCGCTTCGAAGGACGACTCGGCTCCCGCTTGCGGATTCG
Organism: Opitutia bacterium; assembly: GCA_046095205.1. GTDB lineage: Bacteria > Verrucomicrobiota > Verrucomicrobiia > Opitutales > UBA953 > UBA953. The sequence goes on along the minus strand of JBJTIX010000180.1, from coordinate 1,205 downwards.
ACACGCTCGGACGTTTCGAGCTCGACGGCCGCGACCGTCATGAGGGCGGGCCGAGCGCACGGGGCCTCGCCGGCTTTGACTGGAACAGGTTCTGGAAGGAGCTGACATGACCCCGGCGCTGCTGCTGCACGGATCGCCACGCGAACATCTCGCGGCCGCCATGAAGGCGATCGGCGAAGGCAGGACCGTCGCGCTCGGCAACCCCCGCTGGTCGGCGCCGGACCTGCGCGACGCGCTCGCGCTGCTGCCGGCCGGAACCGCGGCGGAGGGACGTGAAGGGCGCACGACGGGCGCGCCGGCCTGGCGCGCGGAGGATGCGGGCGCAGTGCTGATCCCCACCGGAGGCACGGGCGGCCAGGTGCGCTTCGCGGTGCACCGCCGCGCCTCGCTGAGGGCCGCCGCGCTGGCCCTGCGGGACCATCTCGAGTCGCGCGGCGCACGCGGACGCCTGCACTGCGTGTCGCTCACGCCGCCCTGGCACGTGAGCGGCCTGATGCCCGCCGTGCGCGCGGAGGAGACCGGCGGCAGGTGGGCCGCGCTCGACGGAAGCTTCCGGCCGGGAACGGAACTGCCGGAGCCCGGACTGCCCGCGGACGGCACGCGCATCGCCTCGCTCGTTCCCGCGCAGCTGCTGCGGGCGGCGGAACATCCCGCCGGCCCGCGCTGGCTCGGACAGTTCGACGTCATCCTGCTCGGCGGCGGCGCGGTCGACGACGCGTGCCTCGCGCTGATCCGGCGCCTCGGACTGCCCGTGCACGTCACCTACGGCATGACGGAGACCGCCGCCGCCTGCGCGCTGTGCGCGCCGGAGGAGCTGCCCGCATCGGGCGCGCCCGAAGGACGTCCGCTGCCGGGCGTTCGGTTCGGACGCACGGCCGACGGCCGGCTGACGGTCGACACGCCCGCGCTCGCCGAACGCTGGTGGGGCGGCCATGCCCTGGAGCGGCCCTATGTGACCGGCGACCTCGGCGCGGTGGGCGCGGACGGACGCGTGCGCGTGGCGGGCCGCGGAGACCGGATCATCGTCACCGGCGGCGAGAAGGTCGATCCCGCGCGGGTGGAGCGGGCGCTCGCCGACGTCGCCGGCGTGCGCGGCGTGCACGTCTTCGGACAGCGCGACCCCCGCTGGGGCGAACGGCTCGTGGCCTGCGGCGCGGGAGACCCCTCGCTCGAACCCGCGCTGCGCGCCCGGGCCGCCGGACTCG
>JBJTIX010000179.1:0-3853 GCA_046095205.1 Opitutia bacterium | reverse complement strand
CGGCACCCCAGCGCGCCCAGCCCGAGCCGTCGCATCCGGCACCCGCCACCCTCCCCGCACCAGCCGTCGGACTCCGCTCACGGACGCATGACTGTCTCGCGGCGGGCTCAGCGGGGCGCCCCTGCTCGAGAAATCGCTCGGCGTGGTGCGCTTCCTGGTGAAGGAGTCCGGCGGCCGCATCCCGGTCGTCGGCTGCGGCGGCGTCACCTGCGCCGCCGACGCCGGCAGGTTCATGGACGAGGGAGCCTGCCTCGTGCAGGTCTACTCGGGGCTCATCTTCCGCGGGCCCGCCCTCGCGCGCGAGATCGCCGAAGGCCTAGCGTGGCGCGCCCGGCGCTGGGTCTGAGGCCTTCGCCGGCACGACAGGGATGTGCACCTCGGAGTGCTTGAGGAAGAAGGGCACGAACGGGCTGTTCCAGTAGACCGCGTAGGGCTCGCCCGCGGACCTGACCTCGGCGTTCCTCGCGAGCCACTCGCGCAGGCGACCGAGGGCCTCCTCGTAGTTGTCCCGGCTGTAGGAGCCGCGGATGCCGACGGCCGCCACCCGGCGCTCGGGCACCGAGGTGAGCTTGACCTGGGCCGTCTCGGCGAGGTCGGGACGCTTGGCCGAGTTGCGGTCCATGTAGAAGACCATCGTGCCGGGCGAGATGCCCGCCTCCACCGGGGCCGTCATCGGGATCTTGTTGGCGTCGATGTAGCGGAACAGGCGCATGAACAGGCCGTTGTCGGAAGCGAAGTAGTCCTTGGAGGACTCGGTACGCATCCAGCGGGCGGCCGGCAGCGTCTTGAGCTCGATGTCGCCCGGCGAGGTGCGGGGATAGGCCTCCTCGATGCCGGAGGCGAGGGATGGGAGGATCGGGGCCATAAGCAGGAGGAGCAGCCTTCTCATGGGCGCAAGGTGGCCGCACCCGAGTCCTTTTGCAAACAGCCTCCGCATCCTTGCCAGCCGGGGCCTGGCGGGTTTGATGGGGGGACATGAGCGAAAAGCCCGAAAACTCGACCCTGGCCTCCCGCACGGGCCACAACTTCCTGACCGGCCTCTTCCTGTTCCTGCCGGTCAGCCTGACGCTCTACATCGTGTCGGTGCTGCTCGACCTCATCGGCAAGCCGGTGCAGGCGGTGGCCAAGGAGGTCATCCGCGTGGTCTACGAGTCCTCGGGGCGCGCGATGCCCGACCTGACCGAGGGCAGCCTCAGCGTGCTGCTCATGATCGTCAGCGCGCTGGTGATGATCGTGCTGCTGACGCTCGTCGGCTGGCTCTCCAAACGGCTCTTCGGTCGGCTGCTCGAGCGCTGGTTCACCCGCCTCCTCGAACGCATCCCGGGCCTCGGCTCGCTCTACACGTCCATCCGCCAGATGGTCGACGCCCTCAGCGGCCGCAACAAGGACACCTTCCGCCGCGTGGTGATGGTGGAGTTCCCCCGCCCGGGCAGCTGGACCTTCGGCTTCGTGACGCACGAGCAGCCCACGGTCTTCTCGGAGGCCCTCGGACGGCCGGTGGTCAACGTCTTCATCCCCGCCGCCCCGGCGCCGACCACCGGCGTCATCCTCGCCGTGCCCCCGGAGGACGTGCGCGAGACGAGGCTGACGGTGGCCGAGGCGCTCGGCCTGCTGATGAGCTTCGGGGCGGTGGTGCCCAAAGGCGAAGAGAAGCCCTGAGGGATGCCCGGCGACGCCCTGCGCTGCCTGGTCCTCGGACGCGACGCGTCCGGGGAATCGCACGACCTGCTGACGCTGCTCGAGCCGGACGAAGGCCTGCAGCGCTGCCTGCTGCGCCGACGCCGGGCCGGCGCAGGCGACGCGCCGGACCTCTTCGACGAGGCCGAGGTCACGCTGGAGAAGTCGCGCGACGGCGGCACGCGCTTCGCGCGCGACTACCGGCTGCTGCGCCGGCGCACCGGCATCGGCCGCGACCCGCGCGCGCTCGAACGCGCCAGCCGCCTCGCCGGCATCCTCCGCCGCAACCCGCCGCCGCCCGAGTCCGCGGCGGTCTGCTGGAAGATCGCGCAGGAGACCTTCGACGCGATCGCCGCACGCCCGCGGCCCGACGCGGCCTACTTCAAGGCGCTCTGGCTCATCCTCAAGGACGGCGGCTGGCCGGTGCATGAACACTGGTTCTCGCGCCTCGGCGCCCGCCAGCCCGACGCCGCCGCGGTGCTCGCCGCGCCGCTGGACGCGCAGACGGCCGACGAGGAGTCGGTGGCGAAGCTCTCCGCCGACCTCGAGCGGTGGGCGGCGGGCGAGGTCCACTACGTGCTGCCCTGATGCGCATCGACGTCCAGGCCCGGCGCGTCGAGATGAGCGCGCAGGAGTTCGCCACGTTCCGACCGGGACCCGGGGCGGGCGCGGGCGGCTCGCCCTGGCGCGCGGAGGCGGGCCGGCAGTGGCACGAGTCGCTGCGCATCGAGGCGGAAAAGGAGGGCGCGGGATGGGAGTTCGAACGCGGGGTGGCCTGCGAGATCGGCGCGCTGGGCTGGACGGTCGCGGTGACGGGCCGCACGGACCAGTGGCGCGAACGGGACGGGGTCACGGAGATCCGCGAGATCAAGACCGTGACGAGCTCCCTGCCCCGCCGCCCGGAGTGTCTACTCCAGCGCTCCCCGCACCACTTCCTGCAGCTGGCGGCCTACTGCCACGCCGCACGGCTCCGGCCCGGCGCGCGGCAGGTGAGCGGCGAGCTGGTCTTCGTGGACCCGACGGACGGCACGCGCCAGAAGGTGCCGCTCCCCGAGGCCGCCGAGGGAGAACTGCTGCGCCAGGCCGAACAGGTGGCCGCACACGCGGAGAACCGCCGCGCGAGCCACGCGCGGCTGCTGTCGCTGCCCGACCGGCGCCCGTTCGCCGACCCGCGTCCGGAATGGGAGGCCTGCTGCGCCGACCTCGACCGCGCCGCGCTCGAGTCCTCCACGCGCCTGCTGGTGGCGCCGACGGGCTTCGGCAAGACCTCGGCCGCCCTGCGCCACGGGCTCGCGCTGATGCGCGGGGGCCGCGCGGGCCGGCTGCTCTACCTGACCGGCAAGGGCACGGGCCAGCTCCAGGTGCTGCGCGAACTCCGCCGGATGGCGAAGCCCGGCGAGCTGCGCGCGCTGCTGCTGCGCCCGCGGGCTGAACACGAGGTGGAGGGGCTGAGCGACGACCCGGAGGTGATCCGGCGCAACTGGACGCTGGCCAATATCGACCCGCCCGCGCTGCTCGACGCGGGCGCGGACCTCCGCAAGGTGCGCGAACTGGGACGGGTGGCGGGCGTGCCGCCCTGGGACATCACCAAGGCGATGCTGGTGCACGCCGACGCGGTGATCTGCGACTACAACTACGTGTTCTCGCCCCGCAACCGCGCCGCCCTGGAGACGGTGCCGGGCTGGGACGAAGCGGACACGGCCCTCGTCGTCGACGAGGCGCACAACCTGCCCGAACGCGCGGCGGAATGCCTCTCGCTGCGCGACGACGCGCAGGCCGCGGCCGACTTCGCGCACGCGCTGCTCAGCCACCGCGCCCCCGCGGGCTGGATCTCCGCGGCGCAGGCCTGGGCCGACTTCATCGGACGGCTGCCCGCGGCGGACGCGGCCTCGCCCGAGGACCGGCTCGAGGCCATGGCGCTCGCCGACCGCTTCGCGCTCCTCGCCGCGGAACAGCCCTTCAACACGGACGACCTGCCGGACGAGGCCCGTCAGGCGGTCTGGGACATGGCCGCCTGGTCCGAAAGGCTGGAATCGTCCGACCTCGGCTGGCTGCTCTGGTCGCCCCGCCCGGGCACGCTCAGCCTCGACTGCCTGACGGCCGCGCGCTCGACGGGCGAACGTCTGCGCGCGTTCGCACACGCGATGCTCATGACGGCCACGCCGGGCCCGAGGGG
>JBJTIX010000178.1:0-1038 GCA_046095205.1 Opitutia bacterium | reverse complement strand
GCCCGGTCCTGCCCGCCCTCCTGATCCTTGCCGCCGCCCTCGGCGCCCAGCAGTCACCCCGCCCGCCCGAGGTCGTGAAGGCCGAGATCGAGACCGAGGCCATCCGCGCCCGCCTTGAGCTCGCCGCCGCCAAGCGCCGGCTCGAAGGCCTGCCCGGCTCCCTTGAGATGCGCCGACTCGAGGCCGAGGCCGCGCTCCGCAAGGCGCGCGCCGACGCCGCCGCCGCGGGCGACGACGCCGAGAAGGAGCGCATCCGCCTGGAACTTGACGCCGCCGCCGCGCGCGCCGCGTCCGCCTCCGTCAGCAAGGACCGCGCCCGCGCCGAGCTCGAGGTCGAGGCCCGCCTCGCCGCCGCCCAGGCGTCCGTCGAGCTGGCCAAGGTGTCCTCCTCCGCGCAGATCGTGATGCTCGAGAAGAAGGTCGCCGAAGTCGCCGCCGGCGCCCGCATGGAGTACCCCAAGGACCCCTTCGCCGACGGCGTGCTGCGCGTCAGCGACCGCCGCATCCCCTTCAACGGCCGCGTCACCACCCAGCTCGCGGAGTACGTCTGCGCCCGCATCGCCTTCTACAACGCCGTCGACACCGAGGCGCCCATCTTCCTCGTCATCGACCGCAACCCCGGCGGATCGGTCATGGCCGGCTACCAGATCCTCCAGGCCATGGAGGCCTCCAAGGCTCCGGTCTACGTCGTCGTCAAGGGCTACGCGGCCTCGATGGCGGCCATCATCACCACCCTCGCTAAGCGCTCCTTCGTCTACCCCCAGACCATCGTGCTGCATCACCAGGCCTCCTCCGGCCTGGGCGGCAATCTCACCCAGCTGAACGAGCAGCTCAAGTGGACCAAGCTCTGGGTCGAGCGCATCTTCGTCAAGGTGGCCGACCGCGTCGGCCTGCCGATCGAGGAGTTCGTGAGGCAGATGTACGCCAACGCCTCCACCGGCGACTGGAAGGTCCTGGGCGAGGAGGCCGTGCGTCGCCGCTGGGCCACCGATGTCGTGCAGCAGATCAAGGAGGAGTCCTTCTACGCGGCGGGCGCCG
>JBJTIX010000177.1:0-3485 GCA_046095205.1 Opitutia bacterium | reverse complement strand
CATTATGCCCCGGGGGCCTTCAGCGGCCGCGGCGACCGAGGACCGCGCCCAGCGCCGGCGCCGTGGGTGAGCCCTTCAGCGCGGCCAGCGACTCCGGATCCCCCGCATGGAGCAGTTTGCCGCCGGCCGCTCCTCCTTCGGGACCGATCTCCACGGCCCAGTCGGCCTCGGCGATCACGTCGGGGTGGTGCTCGATGACCACCACCGTGTGGCCCTGGTCGACCAGCGCGTGCAGCAGCTCGATGAGCTTCCGGCAGTCCGACTGGTGCAGCCCGATGGTCGGCTCCTCGAGCACGTAGAGGCAGGGCCGGATGACCCCGCGCGCCCGCTCGCGGAAGGTCGGCAGGCCGAGCGCGAGCTCGCTCACCAGCTTGAGCCGCTGCGCCTCTCCGCCCGAGAGCGTCGGGCTGCTCTGCCCGAGCGTGAGGTAGCCGAGCCCCGTGCTCACCATCAGCCCGCACAGGTCCTTCAGCTTGGCGTCGAACGAGAAGAACGCGGCCGCCTCCTCGAACGTCATCGCGAGGATGTCGGCCGCCGACTTGCCGTTCCAGCGCACCGCCCGCGCGGCGGATCCGAACCGCGCGCCGGCGCACTCCTCGCAGGGGACGTAGGTGTCGGGCAGGACGCTCATCTCCAGCCGGACACGTCCCGCGCCCGCGCACGCCTCGCAGCGTCCGCCCGAGGTGTTGAACGAGAAGAAGCCCGGGCCGTGCCCCCGGACGCCCGATTCGGGCAGCGCCGCGAGCCGCGCGCGCACGAGGTCCCACGCGCCGATGTACGTCGCGGGCGTCGAGCGCGGCGTCTTGCCGATCGGCTCCTGGTCCACGACGACCACCTGGCGGAAGTCCGTCAGCCCCGAGAGCGAGCCGAAGGCGGGCCCTCCCGCCTGCGACACCGCGCCCGCCGCCTCGCGGCCCGTGACCGAGCCCCGGCGCGAGGCCGCGGCGAGTTTGGCCGCGGGCGCGAGGAGGTCGCAGACGAGCGTGCTCTTGCCGGCTCCGGAGACGCCGCACACCACCGTGAGGCGTCCGGTCGGGATGCGCAGGTCGAAGCCCTTGAGATTGCGCAGCGCGGCCGCCTCGAGGCGGATCCAGCCGGCGGGCGCGCCGGCCCCCGTGACCGGCCGGCGGGAGCCGCGCAGCGGATGGGGGATGGCCTCGCGGAGGAAGCGTCCCGTGAGCGAGGCCTTGTCGCGCTTCAGCTCCTCGGCGGTCCCCTGCGCGACGATCCGTCCGCCGTGCACCCCGGCGCCCGGCCCCATGTCGACGACCAGGTCGGCCGCGCGCATCGTGTCCTCGTCGTGCTCGACCACGAGGACCGTATTGCCGCGGTCGCGCAGGGCGCGGAGCGAGCCGATGAGCCGCTCGTTGTCGCGCGGGTGCAGGCCGATGCTGGGCTCGTCGAGCACGTAGAGCGCCCCGGAGAGCGTGGAGCCGAGCTGCGACGCGAGGCGGATGCGCTGCGCCTCGCCGCCGGAGAGCGTGTCGGCGCCGCGGTCGAGCGAGAGGTAGCCGAGCCCGACCGAGCCGAGGAAGTCTAGGCGCGACTCGATCTCCGGGAGCAGCGCGTCGGCCACCGCGCGTCCGCGCGCGTCCAGGCGCAGCCCGCGCAGGAAGGCCAGGGCCTCGTCGGGCTGCAGTCGCAGCAGGTCGGGGAGGGAGAGCCGGCGTCCGCGCGGACCGCACAGCAGCACCGAGCGTCCGACGGGGCCGAGTCTCCGGCCGCCGCAGGCGGGGCAGGGGCGTTCGCCGACCCGGTCCGCGATGGCGTCCTCGTGCAGCGTCTCGTTCTCGTCGGAGGAGAACGACTCGACCTCGAGCCCGTGTCCGCGGCATTCCGGGCACCAGCCGCGGGGCGAGTTCCACGACAGGTGCTTCGGGTCGACCTCGGGGTAGGATTCGCCCGTCGCCGGATCGCAGCGCGACGTCGAGAGGAAGGCCGACTGCCCGCCGCGGGCGTCGAGCAGCACCGCTGAGCCGCGCCCCGTCGCGAGCGCGTCCCGCAGCAGAGCGCGCACGGACTTCTCGCCCGAGCCGGCCGTCCCGTCGGGGAGCAGCGTGCGCAGCCCGGGCCGGATTTCGCCGATCACCGCGTCGACGTCGTGCTCCGAGTAGCGGTCCAGCCCCTCGAAGCCGCGCGTGTCGACCAGCCGTCCGTCGCAGCGCAGCCGGGTGATGCCGCGCCCCTCGGCCCATTCGGCCAGCGGCCGGTGGTGCCCCTTCCTGGCGCGGACGAGCGGGGCGGCGACGAGCAGGGAGCCGCCGCGCAGCCTGCGCGCGCGCTGCAGCGCCGTGCGCGCGACCGCGTCGGCCGTCAGCTCCTCCAGCGGCTCGCCCGTGACCGGCGAGTGGAGCGTGCCCGCGCGGGCGAAGAGCACGCGGAGGTATTGCGCGACCTCGGTGACCGTCGCGACGGTCGACTTCGCGGAGCCGCGCGTCACGCGCTGCTCGATCGCGACCGTCGGCGGCAGGCCGGTGAGCGAGTTGATCTCGGGCTTGGGCAGCTGCTCCACGAACTGCCGCGCGTAGGCCGAGACGCATTCCAGGAAGCGCCGCTGGCCCTCGGAGAACAGGATGTCGAAGGCGAGGGACGACTTCCCCGAGCCCGAAACGCCGGTCATGACCGTCAGCGAGCCGTGCGGCAGCTCCAGGTCGACGTCCTTGAGGTTGTGCTCGCGGGCGCCGCGGAGCGACACCGCGCGCGGCGGCTTCTCCCGTCGCGCCGTCTCCGCGGCGAAGCCCGCGTCGTCGCCGGCGAGGAACCTCCCGGTCGTCGTGCCGCCGCCCGCCAGCGCGTCGGGCCTCCCTTCGGCCACCAGCCGGCCGCCGCCCGGGCCGGCCTCCGGGCCGAGCTCGAGCAGCCAGTCGCAGGAGCGGAGCACGTCGAGGTGGTGCTCGATGACGAGGAGCGAGTGGCCCGCGTCCACCAGTCGGTGCATGAGGCCCGTCAGCCGCGCGACGTCCTCGCGGTGCAGGCCCGTCGTCGGCTCGTCGAGCAGCAGCAGCGCGCCGCCCTGCGCGGAGCCGACCTTGGAAAGGTAGCGGACGAGCTTGAGCCGCTGGGCCTCGCCGCCGGAGAGCGTGGTGAGGGGCTGGCCCATCGTCAGGTAGCCGAGACCCACCTCCTCGAGGCAGGCGAGCTGCCCCGTGGCCGGAGTCCGGCCGCCGAGGAACGCGCGCGCCTCCGTCACCGTCATGGCCAGCAGGTCGCCGACCGAACGGCCCTCGTACCTGAAGGAGAGCACCTCGTCGCGGAAGCGGCGGCCCTGGCAGGAGGGGCAGGGCAGGGCGACGTCCGAGACGAACTGCATCTCGACCGTCTCCCATCCTGCGCCGCCGCAGCGTTCGCAGCGACCTTCGCCCGAGTTGAAGGAGAAGTGCGACGGCGTCAGGCCGGCCGCGGCGGCCTCGGGCGACCCGCCGATGAGGTTGCGCACCGCGTCCCACGCGCCGACGTAGAGGGCGGGGTTGGAGCGGGGCGTGCGC
>JBJTIX010000176.1:0-17002 GCA_046095205.1 Opitutia bacterium | reverse complement strand
GGGTACCCAGCCTGGCGAGGGCACCCTGGCCGGCCGCGGCGACTAGCGCATGCTGGAGTCGGAGTTCCGCGAGGATTCGCTGGTGATTGCAGAACAGCTCCAGGCGCACTGCGCCGCCAACACCGCCCGCGCCTTCGGCGTGCCGGCGGCCTACGTCACCGGCGACGGCAACCGGGGCGGCCACGCCTGGTTCGCCTTCCAGCGCAAGGACCGCGGGTGGAGCATGGACACCGGCCGCTACAACGACGGCTACGCGCGCGGCGAGACCACCGACCCGCAGACGGGGAGGCGCATCGGGGAGTTCGAGGTCGAGATCCTCGGCGACCCGCAGCGTCGCAGCGACCGCTTCGTGAAGTCGCAGCGCTTCCAGCTCGCGGCGAACATCTTCGCCGACGGCGGCGACCAGGCCGCGCGGCACGAATGCCTGCGGCTGGCCGTGGCGGCCGCCAACCGCTGCCTCGAGGCCTGGCGCGAGTACGCCGCGTGCCTCGAGTCGCCCGGCGCCAAGCCCGCCCCCGGGGAATGGAAGGCCTTCGTGGCGGAGATGCGGCGCGCGTTCGACGAATGGCCGGACATGCGCGAGCTCGCCGACGACATGGAGCAGAAGCACCTCTTCCCCTCGATGACGCAGGACGAGGTGCTGCTCACCTGCAAGCGCGCCTACGACCGGCTGATCTCCGAAAAGCGCCGCCGCGGCGCCTACGACCGCACGCGCTACGACCTCATCCAGAAGGCGGTGGAACGCGAGTCGGCCGTCCTCATCCGCGACCGTTCGGCCAACGCCGACCGGCTCACCTCCCTCCACCGGCGCGCGCTCGACGAGAACGCCGACCATGTGCCGACCTTCCGCGCCCTGCTCGAGGGCTACTACCAGGCGGTCAAGGGCGACGAGAAGCTGGAGGGGCTGTTCCTCGCGGAGATCGAGCGGGTGTACAAGCGCCGGCTCGGCGGGGGCGGCGGCGACTACTTCCGCCAGCAGACGCTGCTGGGACTGCTTGACCTGATCATGGGCTACTTCGAGAAATGCGGGGACGCCGACCGCGCCAGAAGGCTGCGGACGGAGTCCGACAAGCTGCGCAAGAACCTCGAGAAGATGAAGAAATGACCCGCCGCGACCAAGTCCTGCTGGGCGTGAACGTCGACCACGCCGCGACGCTGCGCCAGGCGCGCTACCGGGGGCGCCACGCGGACGCCCACGCGGAGCCCTCGCCCGCCGCCTTCGCGCGGGAGGCGATGGCCGGCGGCGCGGACGGGATCACGGTGCACCTGCGCGAGGACCGGCGGCACATCCAGGAGGAGGACGTGCGCGAGATCGCCGCGCTCGGCGGCGTGCGGCTCAACTTCGAGATGGCCTGCGCTCCGGCGATGGTTGCCTTCGCCCGCGGGCTGCGCCCCGCGGCGGCCTGCCTGGTGCCGGAATCGCGCCAGGAGGTCACGACGGAGGGCGGCCTCGACGTCGCCGGCCAGGCCGGCAAGGTGGCGGCCACGGTCGCCGCGCTCGCGGAGGCCGGGATCGAGGTCTCGCTCTTCATCGGTCCCGACGCGGAACAGGTCGAGGCGGCGCGCGCGGCCGGCGCGCCGGTGATCGAGCTGCACACGGGCGCCTTCGCCGAGGCCTGGGGCACGCCCGGGGCGAAGGCCGAGCTGGAACGCCTGCGCCGAGCCTGCGAACAGGCTCACGGGCTCGGCCTCACGGTCAACGCCGGGCACGGGATCGGCTACGACAACGTCGGCGAGATCATGAAGCTCCCGCATCTCCACGAGCTCAACATCGGCCATGCCATCGTGAGCCGCGCGCTGCTGACCGGCGCGCGCGCCGCGGTCGCGGAGATGAAGGCCCTGATGCGCGGCCCATGAACCTGGAGGGAGGCAACGTCGTCGCGGTCGGGGTCGACCTGACCGAGATCTCCCGGATCCGGGACGCGCACCGCCGTCACGGCGACGCGTTCCTGGACAAGGTCTTCACGAAGGAGGAGCAGGCGCTCTGCCTCGCCAAGCCGGACCCCTACCCCTCGCTGGCCGCCCGCTTCGCCGCCAAGGAGGCGGTGAGCAAGGCGCTCGGCACGGGCTTCGGCGACCGGCTCTCGCTGCGCGGCGTGAGCGTGCTCACCGACGAGCAGGGCGCGCCGGTGACCCGGCTCGACGACGGGGCGGCGGCGCTGCTCGCCAGCCGCGGCGCTTCGCGGGTGCTGCTCTCCCTCACCCATACGGACGAGCTCGCGCAGGCCTTCGCGGTGCTGGTGCGCTGAGATGGGCTCCCCCGGCCGGCTCCCCGTGCTGTCCTGCGCCGAGAGCGCGGCGGCCGAGGCCGCGCACATCGCCGGCGACCCGCGCATCACGCGCCGGCTGATGTCCGCGGCCGCCCGCGCGGTGGCGGCGCACGCGCGCACACTGCTTCCCGCGGCGCCGCGGCGCACGCTGGTGCTCGCCGGCAGGGGCAGCAACGGCGCCGACGCCTTCCTCGCCGCCCTGCTGCTGGCGCCGCGCGGGGGCCGCATCACCTGCGTGCTCGCCGACGGCGAACCCCGGGGCGCGACGGCCGTCGCCGCCTGGCGTCGGCGCAGGCAGGGCGTCACGACGAGGCTGGTCGGAGCGGACGGCGCACGCGCGGCCTGCGCCGCGGAACACGACCTCGTCATCGACGGACTCTTCGGCCAGGGCTTCCGACCGCCGCTCTCCGCGCCGCACCGCAGGCTGCTGCGGCTGGCGGAGAGGGCCGCACCGGTGCGGGTCTCGGTCGACCTGCCCAGCTGACTTTCCGACGCGGGCGGAGCCGGCGCCGCCTTCCGCGCCGACCTCACGGTGTCCATCGGCTGCCTCAAGCGGCCGCTCACGGAACCGGCCGGCCTGAAGGCCACCGGCAGGATCCGCGTCGCCGACATCGGGCTGCCGCTCGGAGAGACGGAGGAGAACGCCGCCCTCCCCGCGCTGCTCGCGCCGCTGCGCCGGCCGCGCGCCGCCCTCTCGGACAAGCGTCACCACGGCCGCGCGCTGATCGTCGGCGGTTCGGACGCGATGCCGGGGGCCGTGCTGATGAACGTGCGCGCCGCGCTCCAGTCCGGAGCCGCGCTCGTCACGGCCGCGGTTCCGGAATCGATCAGGGCCGCGGCGGCGGCCGGCCTGCCCGAGGCGATGTGGGCCTCCTTCCGCACCGACGGCAGGGGGGCGCTGCGTTCCGCCGACGCCCCGCGGCTGCGGGAGCTCTGCGGGGGAAAGGACGCCGTCCTGGCCGGTTCGGGGATGACGGCGGCGGCGCTGCCCGCCCTCCGCCGCGCATTGGCCGCGTTCACGGGCGACCTGGTGCTCGACGCCGACGCGCTGCGTCCCGGACTGGTGCGTTCGCTGCGCTCACGCGGCTCGTTGACGCTGCTGCCCCACGCGGGCGAGTTTCTCCGCCTGACCGGCGAACGCATGACCGCGCGCTCGGGACGCGGCTGGGCGCGCCGGCTGGGCGCCGTGCTCGTGCTCAAGGGGCCGCTCACCGCGGTGACGGACGGACGGCGCACGACCTTCGTCCCCTTCGGCGGGCCGGTGCTGGCGCGCGGGGGGTCCGGCGACCTGCTCGCGGGCATGGTGGTTTCAGTGCTCGCGCGCCGACGCGCGCTGGGCCTCGGGCACTTCGAGGCGGTCGAGGCGGCGGTGGTCTGGCACGCCCTCGCGGCGGACCGCCTGGGGGCCAGGAGGGGTGAGGAAGCGGTGAGAACCACCGAGATCCTGGCTGGGCTTTCACCCGCGTTGCGCTCGGCAACGCGGTGAGGTCGATGGGGGGATGGCGAACGTCCCCCCTGAACCGCGCGCCCGGCGCGTGCTGCTCAACGGCCTGGCCGGAGTCGGGCCGGTGACGGTGCGCCGCCTCGTCGAGGCGTTCGGTCCGGACCTCTCGCGCGCGCTCGAGTCCTCGCCCGAGCGACTGCGTCAGGTCCGTGGCATCTCCGCGGCCGCCGCCCGCTCCATCGCGGCGGGCGCCTTCGACTGGCGGCGCGAGATGGAGGAGAGCGCGCGCCGCGGCTTCAGGATCGTCACGCCCGACGACGACGGCTGGCCGGCCGAGCTCTCCCGCCTCTGGGATCCGCCGCTGCTGCTCTATGCGGAGGGCGCGTCGCTCCCCGACGGGCGCGCGGTGGCCGTCATCGGCTCGCGACGCTGCACGCCCTACGGCGCGTCGCTTGCGCGAACTTTCGCCCGCGACCTGGCGAAGGCCGGCTGGTGGGTCGTGAGCGGCCTCGCCCGCGGGGTCGACGCGGCCGCGCACGAGGGGGCGCTGGAGGCCGGCGGACGGACGGCGGCCGTGCTGGGGCACGGACTCGACCTCACCTACCCGCCCGAGGCCGCGGACCTCCGCCGTCGGATGGCCGTGCAGGGATGCGTGCTCTCCGAATTTCCGCTCGGACGTCCGGCGGACCGCCAGAGCTTCCCGCAGCGCAACCGGATCGTGGCGGGCCTGACGCGCGCGGTGGTGGTCATCGAGACGGACGCCGACGGCGGCAGCATGATCACCGCACGTTTCGCGGCGGACCTCGGCCGGACGGTCTGCGCGGTTCCGGGCCGGGCCGACAGTCCTTCGAGCCGCGGCTGCCATGCGCTCATCCGCGACGGAGCGGTGCTCGTCTCCTCGGCGGCCGAGGTGCTGGAGGAACTGGGCGAACGCGGCATCCAGCCGGAGCTCACCTTGCCGGAGGAGCCGCCGGAGCACGCGCGATGGCTGCGGCATTTCGGGGGCGGGACGGCGCACGATGCGGACTCGCTCGCGGAGGCCGCCCGCTGTCCGACGCCCGAGGCGGCCGTCATGCTCACGCTGCTGGAGATACGCGGCGTGCTGCGCAGGCGGCCCGACGGCCGGCACGAACGCGCGTGAATCAGCGCGCGGGGCGGTTGCCGACGTCGACCGGCGAGGGCGAGCTGGGCCTGGACCCGAGCACCCAGTCAATCACCGCCTTGGGCTTGGCGAGCAGGTCGCGGGCGGCGGACTTGTGCGCATCGAAGCCGGCGCCGTAGTCGGCGGGCGCGGCCACGGCCGGGACGCCCAGACGGTCGGCCCACCAGAGCGCGCGGGCGCAGTGCCACCCCTGGGAGACGAAGACGAGCGTGCGGCCGGGATGATGGGCCTTGGCGCGCAGCACGGAATCGAGCGTGCGCCAGCCGAACGGATCCTGTTCGATCGGAACCACGGCCCCCTGCGCTAGCAGCACGGCGGACATTGTCTCGGCCTGCTCACCGGTGCCGGAGGCGATGACCAGCGCGGCCTTCGAGCCGCGCGCCAGCTCGGCCGCCTTCCTGATGCGCGGCTGGTAAGTGGCCGTTGGTTCACGCGTGTCCTCGAAGAACTCGTTGGTGCCCAGGAGCACGATGACCGACCCGGGCGGCACCTCCCCCTCCATCCGGCCGATGGCCGCCGACCAAACCCAAAGGTTGCTGAAGACCGCAAAGCCGGAAACCAGGCCGATGGCCCAGAGCATGGATCGACGGAGCAGACCGATCATTGCCCTATCATTGTATTTGGGACACCCCCCGCAATAGGGGTGTAGACCATTGTTTGCTTATTTTTAAGCATACTATGTTTGCTTTTGGGCCTATTTGGGCAAACATGGGGGGACAAACCGAATGGCACAGCTCCTGCCTACTTTTGGTCAAATGAGTGCCACGAACTCCAGCAAAGTGCTCGTCATCGATGACGACAAGGACCTCCGCTACTCCCTCCGGCGCGTGCTTTCCGGCCTGGGTTTCGCCGTGATCGAAGCCGACAGCGGCGAATCCGGAGTCGGCATGGCCAAGCGGGAGCAGCCTGACGTCATCCTCCTGGACAACCGCATGGGCGGCATGACCGGCATCGAGACCCTGCAGATGCTCCGCGGGGCGCAGCCCCAGGCCATGGTCATCCTGATGACCGCCTACGGCACCACCCAGACCGCGATCGAGGCGATGAAGTTCGGCGCCTTCGACTACGTCATGAAGCCCTTCGACCAGGCGAAGCTGGTCGCCCTCGTCGAGAAGGCCATGTCGGCGCGGCGCGACCTCGTCAACGCGGGCAAGCAGGCGCGCGCCCTGGTGAACCCCGCCGACTACAAGGAGGGCATCATCGGCAGCTCGGAGCCGATGCAGGAGGTCCTGAAGTCCATCGGCCAGGTGGCCGCCTCGGACGCGACCGTCCTCATCACCGGCGAGAGCGGCACGGGCAAGGAGCTCGTCGCGCGCTGCATCCACCAGCACTCCCTCCGCTCGAAGGGACCCTTCATCGCCGTCAACTGCGCCGCCATCCCGGAGAACCTCATCGAGTCAGAGCTGTTCGGCCACGAGAAGGGCGCCTTCACCGGCGCGGCCGGACAGAAGCCCGGCAAGTTCGAGCTCTGCGACGGCGGCACCATCTTCCTCGACGAGATCGGGGACATGTCGCTGCCCACGCAGACCAAGGTGCTGCGCGCCATCCAGGAGGGCGAGATCCAGCGCGTGGGCGGCACGGCCACCCTCAAGGTGAGCGTGCGTGTCGTCGCCGCCACCAACAAGGACCTGGAGTCGATGGTCGCGGCCCGCCTGTTCCGCGAGGACCTCTACTACCGACTGAACGTCTTCCGCATCCGCCTGCCCGCCCTGCGCGAGCGCAAGGCCGACGTGCCGCTGCTCGTCGACTACATGCTCCAGCGCCAGGCCGCCGCGCGCAAGTCGCGCCCGAAGCGTCTCTCCGCCGAGGCCCTCGAGGCCATGCTCGCCTACGACTGGCCGGGCAACGTCCGCGAGCTCGAGAACGTCGTGCAGCGCGCCAACGTCCTGGCCAAGGGCGAGACGATCCTCGCCAAGGACCTGCCCGCCGACGTGCTCTCGCCCCGGCGGCCCGCGCCCGCGGCCGCTCCGGCCGCCGCCCCCGCGGCGGCCCCCGCGGAGGAGGCCGCGCCCGAGGCGCGCCTGGGCACGGCCCACGACTCGATCTACCGCGGCTGCCGCGACGGGGACGGCAAGGCCATCCTCAACGTGATCGAGGCGGAGATGATCAAGCGGGCGATGGAGGAGACGCGCGGCAACCAGCTGCGCGCCGCCATCATCCTGGGCATCAACCGCTCAACCCTCAAGAAGCGGCTCGGCGAGATGCGCGAGGCCGGCGTCCGGGTTTTCACTTAACCTTTGCCAGCGGGGCGGGCGACGCTTGGATGGGGGCGCCATGAACCGCCCCGCCATGCCCCTCGCCCTCTTCGCCGCGCTCGCGGCCGCACTCGTCGCCTGCGCCCAGAACGCCCCGCAGGCGGGAGCCCAGACGATCTTCGACGGCAAGTCGCTCGACGGCTGGAAGGCCTCCTCCGAGGACCCCGGCAGCTTCAAGGTGGCCGACGGCGCCCTGCAGGTGCGCGGCGGCAAGGGCCACCTGTTCTACGTGGGCAAGGACGGCGCCGCCTCGTTCACCGATTTCGACTTCAGCGCCAAGGTGCGCACCTACGAGGGCGCCAACTCCGGCCTCTACTTCCACACGAAGTTCGAGGACAAGGGCTGGCCCTCCGCCGGCTACGAGTGCCAGGTCAACGCGACCCACAAGGACATCAAGAAGACCGGCGGACTCTACGCGGTGCAGGACGTGCTCAACACGCCGGCCGCCCCCGACGGCGAATGGTTCGACTACCGCATCCGCGTGGAGGGCAAGCGCGTGCAGATCTGGATCAACGGCCGCCAGACGGTGGACTTCACCGAGCCCGCGGACTGGACGCCCCCCAAGGGCATGCCCGGCCGCCGTCTCGGCTCCGGCACGTTCGCCATCCAGGCCCACGACCCCGGCTGCCGCGTCGACTACAAGGACATCAGGGTGACGCGCCTGCGCTGAGCGCTCAGGACGCGAGGGCCCGCTCGAGGGCCGTGACGAGGCGGAGCCGCAGCGGCTCCGCCTTCTTCATGACCGCGCGCTGCGCCGACTCGTATTCGGCGCGGCCCTCGGGGGTCTCGATCCGCACGGGCTCGAGTCCGGCCTCGCTGAAGTCGTAGGGGCTGGCCCGCATGTCGAGGATGCGCGCCTCGGCGGCGAGCTCGAAGCAGTCGGCGGCGAGCGACGAGGGGACCCAGGGCGCCGCCTTCATCGCCCACTTGTAGAGGTCCATGTTGGCGTGCACGCAGCCGGGCTGCTCGTTGTCGACGCGCGCCCCGAGGGTGGGCGCGTCGAGGTTGAGCGGCCGCGCGCCCGGGGTGAAGAAGCGGTAGGCGTCGTAATGCGAGCAGCGCAGGGGGAGCGAGCGTACGACGCGGTCGGTGCCCTCCGCGCCGAGGCGGAGCGGCCAGGCGCGGTGACGGCGTCCGTCGGCGTCCGCGAAGACCATGGCCCACTCGTGCAGGCCGAAGCACGCCGAGCGCGGCTCGCGGCCGGCCACGGCCCGGCAGAGACGCAGGCTGAACTCGAGCCGCGTGCGCTCACGCGAGTCTGGCGGGACCAGCGCGGCAAGGCCGTCCTCGCGCACGGTGAAGCGCGCATCGGAAGCCAGGGCCTCCGGCGATTCGAGCGCGACGCCCGCGCCGGGGCTCCAGCGGCGCAGGGCCGAGGGACGGAAGGGGTAGTAGGTGAAGAGGAAGTCCTCGACGGGATCGGGGCGGCCCGAGGCGGAACGCGCGAGCCGCGGGGCGACGAGCGCGTCGACGCGCGCCTCGTGACGCCGCCTCTCGGCGCGCCAGGCCTCCGCGGAGAGCCGCACCTCGCTGACGCCCGGGACGCTCAATCGAACCTCCGGTGATACGAAGCGACCTTGACGTACTTCTCCGCCCAGCCGCGGAGCGAGTCCTGCTCCTCCGCGGAAAGCGGACGGACGACCTTGGCGGGCGAACCGAGCACCAGCGACCCCGGAGGCACGACGGTGCCCTTGGTCACGAGCGCGCCCGCGCCCACGATGGAGCGACGGCCGATGACCGCGCCGTCCAGCACCGTGGCGTGCATGCCGATCAGGCACTCGTCCTCGACCTTGCAGGCGTGCAGCACGGCCAGGTGGCCGACGGTCACCCACGCGCCGATGACGGCCGGCATGCCGTCGGCGACATGCACCACGGCGCCGTCCTGGACGTTGCTGCCCTCGCCGACCTCGATCGGGGCGATGTCCCCGCGCAGCACCGCGCACGGCCAGACGCTCGACCGGGCCTGTAGGACGACGTTGCCCACGACGACGGACCGGGAGTGGACGAAGGCGGTGGCGTGGGCGGAGGGCCCGCGCGCCATGTTACGGCCCAGCTCCCTGGCCAGCTCGTCCTCGGAGCGGTCTTCTTCCCCGGGCGGATTGAAGGGGTTCATGCCCGCACTATTGCCCCCTGATTAGGGACAGAAAAGCACTAAGACCCCCCTGAGAAGCGGGCCGGCGGGGCGGGAAAAGCCCAAATTCCCCTTGCCAACCCCCCCGCCCTGCCTTTGCTCCGACCTTCCGACAGCCATGAAGGCCACGTTCATCACCTCCGGTCGCCAGTTCACCGTCAAGCAGGGCGACATCCTCATCGTCAACCAGTACCCTGGTAAGGCGAAGGGCGACAAACTCACTTTTGACCAGGTCCTCTTCGTCGGCGAAGGCGCGGCCGCCAAGGTCGGCACCCCCACGGTCGCCGGCGCCAAGGTGACCGCCACGATCCTCGAGAACAAGCGCGGCGAGAAGATCGACATCTTCAAGCACCGCCGCCGCAAGGGCTACTACCGCCGCCGCGGACACCGCCAGGAGCTGTCCGTGATCAAGGTCGACTCCATCTCCGCTTAACCCAGCGCCCCCACCACCATGGCAACCAAGAAAGGCGGCGGCACTTCCAAGAACGGCCGCGACTCCAACTCCAAGCGTCTCGGCGTGAAGCTCTACGGCGGCGAATTCGCCACCGCGGGCTCGATCCTCTTCCGCCAGCGCGGAACCGTCGTCCGTGCCGGACGCAACGTCGGCATGGGCCGCGACCACACCCTCTTCGCCCTCGCCGACGGCCTGGTGAAGTGGGACCGCGAGCACCGCAAGGTCGAGGTCGTCCCGACGGCCTCCGCCGCCTGCTCCGTCCGCTGAACGCGCGAAGAGCGCCCCAAGGGAAGCCGGCCGCTGGCCGGCTTCCTCGTTTTCAGGCGGCGCGGGCGCGCAGGAGCTCGAGGGTCGTGCGGAACGCGGCGCGGGTGGACTCGGTGTAGACGGGATCGCGCATGACGTGCTCGCACACCCGCTCGAGCGCGGTCTCGACGGCGGCCTGCGAGGCGCGCAGGTCGGAGAGCTCGCTGAGCAGGCGCTGCAGGCCGACGAACGCGCGGGCGTCGTCGGTCTGGCCGGGTTCACGGAATCCGTATTCGGGGTCCTCCTCTTCGCCCGCATGGGGCGTGGTCTGGCTCATGATGGCGTGGTGCATCGGGGTGCGTCTCCGATGATGCCGCACGCCCGCCTCAGGCGAGCCGGACCGGGTCAATTCTTCGTCACGGGAAGGTTACGGACAGCGTGCGCAAACTTCCAGCCGAGCGCCAGGGCGACGAGGATGAGTCCCGAGGCCAGCGCGATCCAGATGCCCTCGGCGCCGAGCCCCAGCGGGAAGGCCAGCAGCAGCGAGAGCGGGAGGGTCACGGCCCAGTAGACGATGGCCACGCCCCACGAGGCCCAGGCGGCCTGGTCGACCGATCGCAGGAGGTGGGCGGCGACGACCTGCACGCCGTCGAACGGCGCCCACACGGCGGCCCAGACCAGGAGCGCGACGGCCAGGTCCCCGGTCGCGGTGCCAGCCACGTCGTAAAGTCCCAGCAGCCACGGCCGCAGGGCGATCATGGCACCGCCATAGAGCGTCATCATGGCGCCGCCGGTGATGAGCGCGCCCCAGCCGACCGCGCGCACGCGGGCGGGATCGCGGGCGCCGTAGGCCTCGCCGACGCGGATGCCGGCGGCGATGCCCAGCCCGAGGGGGAGCATGAACGCCGCGCTGGCCGTGCTGACGGCGACCTGGTGCGCGGCCTGGGCGGTGGGCGAGATCCAGCCGGCGAGGATCGGGACGATGGCGAAGATGCCGACCTCGCTGATGCTGTGCATCCCCGCGGGCAGGCCGGTGCGGAGCAGGCGCGCGAACACGGCCCGGCTCAGGCCGTCGGCCCAGCGGACCTCGCCCCGGCCGGGATGCAGCCAGAGGCCGATGAACATGGCCAGGCGGGAGAAGAGCGTCGCCCAGCCGGCGCCGGCGAGCCCGAGCGCGGGGAAGCCCCAGTTGCCGTACATCCAAAGCCAGTTGAGGAGGACGTTGAGGGCCAGCCCGAAGGTCAGCCAGGCGAGGGAGATCCACGGCTGGTGCTGGGTGTCGCGGTAGGAACGCAGTCCGTGGAAGGCGAGGCCGGGCACCATCGACCAGGTCATGATGACGTAGAAGTCGTGCGCCTCGGCCGCGACCTCGGGCGCGGAGCCGAGATGTGGGATGAGCGGCGCGAAGGCGTGGGTGACGACGGCCAGGGCGACGCCCGCGATGAGGCCGAGCACGGTGCCGTGACGGAGCACGGCGGGGGCGGAGTCGCCCTGCCCCGCGCCGTTCTCCTGCGACTGGTAGACCGTCACCGCGCCGACGAGGCCGATGCCGAAGACATACGGGATGTAGGTGATGTTCGCGGCGAGGGCGGAGGCGGCGAGGGCGGTCTCGCCAAGGCGCCCGGCCATGGCGACGTCGATGACGAACATCAGGCCGTAGCCGAGCATCCCGAGCATGATCGGCACCGCCAGGCGGAAGGTCGGCCCGAGCTCCGATCGGATGGTGGGTGCGCTCTCCAAGACCCCAAGAGGAGCCGAACCGCCGCGGGTGGCGAGTCAGTTCTGCGGGATCCGGTTGAGGGTGTAGTAAGCGTCGGCGTGGTCCAGCGGCTCACCCGAGGCGGACCGCACGCCGTCGGCATGCAGCTCGTGGATGTGAAGCTCGCGCAGGGCGCCGACCCGGAGACGCACGGTGAGCCCGTCCGGCGACACCTCGGCGCGCTCGACGGGGTTCGGGGCGGTCATGATCTCGTCGCTCCCGTAGGCTCCGGAGTAGAGCAGCGTGTAGCTGCTCATCCGGTAGGAGGCGGCGTCGCCGGCGCGCGCACGGTCCACGGGACGCGTGAACGCGAGCTCGAAGCCGTCCGGCCGGGCGCGCATCTCCTTGATCGCAAAGGGGACGTTGCCGTTGTAACGCAGGCGCTGGAGGCCGTAGGCCTTGGTGCCGAGGGACGACCAGCCGCGGCTGGTCATGCCGACCATCAGCGAGCCGTCCGGAGCGAAGCTGAGGCGCACGATGCCGGAGGCGAAGCCTCCGACGAACGGGAAGCAGGCGCCCTGATACTCGCCGCCCACCTTCTCCATGAAGACGCGGCTGACCTTGGCGTCGGTGAACTCCGCCACGAACATCTGGCCGTCGAAGGGCCCGAACTTGCCGACGGCGTCGCACACGGCGAGGTCGGTGCCGCTGCGGCCCATCTTGGTGTAGGGCATCCACACGGCGGGCGGACGCATCTCGGGCAGCGCGCCGACGGCCTCGGGATAGGGGCGCTTCTCCGGAATCTTGGCCGAGAGCCTGAGGGGGGACTGGGGCAGGTTCTGCGAGGCGATGCCCTCGGGGTTGAGGAAGAAGGCGCCTTTGCGGAGGTGGTAGATCGGGGTGGTGGGGATCCAGGTGCCCTGCTGGTCGACGCAGAACATGTCGCCCTCACGGTTGGCCCCGAGGCCGCAGGGCGAGCGCATGCCGGCCGCCATCGGGACGAACTTGCCGTCCTTGCCGATCACGCCGGCCCAGCCGCGCCAGGGGGCCTTGTTGTCCGCATGGTCGCCCATGTCCACGTTCAGGGTGACCCACAGGTCGCCCTTGCCGTCGCGCTTCGGTCCGTACGCGTAGCCATGATAGGCGCCGGACACGTTCCAGCCCGACCCGGCGGTCAGGTACTCGTCGGCGACGCCGTCGCCGTCGGTGTCGCGCAGACGCGTGGTCTCCGTGCGCTGGGTGACAAGCAGGTCCTTGCAGTCGCGCAGGAGGCCGAGCGGCTCATGCAGGCCCGAGGCGAAGAGCTTGTAGGTCACCTTGTCGGGCTTGGGCGCGAGGACGCCGTCGAGCACCCAGACCTCGCCCTTGCGGATGCAGAGCGCAAGCTTGCCGTCGGCGGTCCAATCCATGCCGCTGACCTCGAGCGCGATCCCCTGGCCGGGCTTCCAGTCCTTGGCGCGCGTGTCGGCGGCGGTGCTCGCGGTCAGGATGTCGGCGATCTCGTACGAAGGCGCGGCGGTGAGCGAGGCCGCGAGGAGGAGGATGGGCGCGGCTTTCATTTCCAAAGGTAGGTGACGGTGATGCGACCGGTCGCCGGGTCGGCGGCTTCGGTGCGTTCAAGCCCGTCGGGATGCCCGACCGAAGGCGTGAAGTCGGGCGTGGGGCGCCAGGACAGCGTGCGGCGGAGGCCGCGCTCGACCCCCTCGAAGGTCTCCTCGACGCGCACCCCCGCCTGCTCGGTGATGAAGGTGGGGTTGCCCTTCGCATCGAGGCGGTAGCCGAGGAAACGGCCGGTCGACGCGGGCCAGGCGACGACCTGTTCGCCGAGAGGTTTCTCGAACGTCGGGAAACGCGAGAACCAGGTCAGGTACGCGTCGAAGAAACGCCCCTTCCACGCGAGGCCCGGGCCGCCCTGCTCGCCGTCGTAGGCGAGGTGCACGCCGGTCGGGAAGCCGACGAGGATGGCGTGCGTGCCCACGCCGTCGACCCAGGCGCGCTGCACGACGGGACGGTCCTTGGGCACGATCTCGAACTCGCCGTTGCGGTTCTTGGGGAATCCTTCGGGCTCGCCGTTGGCGCTCTCGGCGAACTTGAAGATGGCGGCGATCTGCTTGTCGGTGTCGCCACCGAGGATCGCCGGATTGAACGATTTGCCGCCGGGCCAGAAGGACGGCATCAGCGTGCCCGGGCGGTAGGCGGCGGGATTGATGAGGTACTCGCGGAGCCAGCCTTCCTGCAGTCGCGCCGCCATGTTGCTGATGTCCGGACCCTGGATGCCGAGCGAAGGGCGGTCGCCCCAGCGGTGGCAGGTGATGCAGCCGGCTCCGCCCTCGGTGCCGAGCAGCTTGCGTCCGGCGGTGTCGTCTCCGCCCTCGAACTTGAGCGCGGGCCGCGCGTCGGTGACGAGCAGCAGGCGACCGAGGTCCTCGGCGGCCCTTCCGAAGACGGGCATGCGTACCTTCAGGTAGGGACGCACGCGGGCGGCGTCCTGACCGTAGTGCGAGGTGAAAAGATCGGCGGACTTGGGGGCGGCGGGCGGGGCGAGCACCTTGGCCAGCCATTCGGGGCGCAGCTTGCCGCCCACGCCGGTGAGCGGGGGCGGATAGCGTCCGGTGTCGCCCAGGTTGTGGTCGCCCTCGAAGTAGGCCTTGCGGGCCGCGTCCGGCCCGCCCTTCCCGTCGCGCTCATGACAGGCGACGCAGTTGAGCGCCTGCAGGGAGAGGTCCGCGGCGAGCTTGCGCGGGGCCGGCTGGGCGCGGGCCGCGAGGAAGAACTTCAGGGCGGCGCGCTGCGCCTCGGTCAGGCGGTAGCGCGGTCCTTTGGCGTGATCGGAATCGAGGCACCCGCCTTCGTCCCGCTTGAGCGCAACGGGCGCGGCGGCGGCGTCCTTCGGGAGCTCATGGCAGGCCGCGCAACGGGCGGCGGTCACCGCCTTGCGCCCGACGATCGCCAGGTCGCGGTCGACGGTCGCCGGCACGACCTGCGGGCCGACGCGGCCGTCGCTGCCCTGGAAGACGAGGAGATGGCCGGCGATGTCGATCGCGTCCTGCTTCTCCATGGCGACGCGCGGCATGCGCCCGTCAGTCCTGACCTTGAGGGGGTCCTGGATGTATCCGCTCAGCGTCTCCAGGGAATATTTCGCGCGAAGGTCGGGGAAGGGCACCGAGGCGTGCGTGAACTCGGAGTCCTTGGGCGCCCCCTCGGCCGGCGTGAAGGCCTTGTCGGGGGCGTGGCAGGCCACGCAGCCCAGCGAATGGTAGAGCTCGGTCCCGCGCGCGGCGTTGACGTGACGGATGTCGGCCGGCTTTCCCGCGGCCTTCGGCCGGAGCGAGGCGAGGTAGTGCTCGATGGCGACCAAGGTCCTGTCGTCAGCCCCGGCCAGGACCTGCGGCATCGTCGCTCCGGGGTGCGCCGATTCGGGGTCGGCGACAAACCTGCGGATCCATTCGCCCCGGGCCCGCTGGGACACCGAGGCCAGCGCCGGGCCGCGCAGGGCCGGCAGGCCGGTCTCGCCGCCGTGGCAGTTGGCGCAGCCGAGCTCGTTGTAGAGCAGCCGTCCGCCCTCGGCCGTGGGCGAGGCCGCGTGGAAGCGCTCGAAGCCGGTGACCACCGGTGCGGCGGAGGCCGCGGCGGCGGTCAGGAGGGCGGCGGCGCGCAGAAGCATCTCAGGCGGTCTCGCGCAGGCACTTCTCCACGTAGGCGCGCGACTCGTTGATGAGCGCGGTGACCTCGGGCGTGGTGGGCAGCACGGGGATGCCCCGGGGCGTCGGGTGCATGAAGAGCTCGACGAGCCCGTCGAAACGGATGTCGCGCAGGGCCTTCACGACCGGGCGGTAGTCCAGCTTGCCGCGGCCGGGCATCTGGCGGAGCTCCTCCTCCTTGGACGCCTTCTTGAAGATGCCCTCGGAGTGCTCCTGGAAGTACATGAACGGCAGGTTCCTCGCCCCGAGGTCGCGCAGCAGCGCGGGGATCTGGTCGGCCCACTCGTGCAGGTGGTGCGGGGCGAACGCCACGCCCAGCGCGGGCGACTTGTTCAGCTCCGCGAAGGCGCGCAGGGAGTCGGGATGGTGCAGCGTCTGGTTGGAGTGGTTCTCGATGGCGATGCGCAGGCCGAGCTCCTCGGCCCGGGCCGCGTGCGGCTTCATGTCCTCGAGGAACTTGGCGACGGCCGCGCGGGCCTCGGCGCCCCGGGGGTTCTTGGGTCCGGTGCTGCCGCAGACCAGCGTGGTGCCGCCGTGCTGCTTCACCCAGGCCATCTCTTCCTGGAGCTTGAACGGCCCGAGCGGGTAGCGGGTGCTCACGCCGACCCGGACCGCGTGCTTCTTCAGCAGCGCGGAGAAGGCCTCGTCGCCGAGGGCGGCGGCCTGCTCGCGCTGGTCGCCGTGGACCTTGCACCAGATGTCGATCGACTCGCTGCCGGTCTTCGCGACCTCGGGCAGGATCTCGGCGAGCGGGGCGTAGCCGTACATCGCCGAGGAGAGCACGTAACGCAGCCGGAACGCGGGGGCGTCGGCCGCGCGGACGGCCGGGGCCGCGGCGGCAGCGGCGGCGAGGGCGGCCGTTCGGAGGAAATCGCGGCGGGAGGACATGGCGCTCATCGGCGGACGGACGCCTCCAGCATCTTGATCCAGGGCCCGACGAAGTGCCCGTTGTCATGGAAGGTGCGGCCGCTGACCATGTGGCGGTCGATCACGCAGGGCTCGTTGACGAAGACGCCGCCGCACACCTCGAGGTCGAACTTGCACTTGGGCACCGTGGCCATGCGCAGGCCCTTGACGATGCCGGCGCGGGCGGGGATCTCGACGCCGTGGCAGACGCTGGCCATCGGACGTCCGTGCTCCCACATCCAGCGCGTGACGCGGAGCAGGTCCTCGTCCTCGCGGAGATACTCCGGGGCGCGGCCGCCGCTGAAGAAGATCCCCGCGTAGTCCTCGGGGCGGATGTCCCTGAAGGCGACGTCGGCGTTGATCGAGTAGCCCTCCCACTCCTTGGTGATCGTCCAGCCGGACTTCACCTCGTGCATCACCATGTTGTAGGGGCGCACCGTCGGGGCGGCGACCACCGGCTGGAAGCCGGCCTCGATGAGCCGGTAGAGCGGGTAGAGCGTGTCGACCGTCTCGGCGGCGTCCCCGATGACCACGAGCACCTTCGCCTTGCCGGCGGAGGCCGGCAGGTGGGCGCCCGAGGAGATCGAGCCCTGGTTGCGGTTGTCGATGAGGCCGCCGGAGGGCCGGGCGGCCTCCTGGGCGGACCTCGGGGTCGGGGGGTGGGGGTGCATCGTCACATTGTATCCGCGGTTGCCCTTCCCGTCATTACAAGGTTGTATCACAAAAGGTCAGTT
>JBJTIX010000175.1:0-1761 GCA_046095205.1 Opitutia bacterium | reverse complement strand
ATCCAGTCGGGCAGCCCGCGACGCTGCGCCGCGGCTCGGGGCTGCCCGACTGGATGGGGCGGGGCGGAGGCAAGGGGCTCTCGACGGCCCTCGCCGACCTCGCCAAGTACGGCCTCGACCCCGAGGCCGACATCCACGCGTTCGCGAAATTCCCCTCGGCTCCGGCGACGCCGGGCGACGGCAACCACCCGGTGGTGATCTGCGGGCTGGTGCTCAAGGTGGCCGACGCGAACCTGGCCGAGTCATCGCTCTCCCGCCTGACGGACGAGATCGGCGCCTCGCTGCGCGGCGGCGCCGAACGCGGCGCGGCCCGCCGCAGCCGGTCGAGGATCCGCCACGGACAGGGCCGCTACATGGACCCCGAGGGCGGCTTCCTGACGTGCGGCCTCACGCCCTCCGCGGCGGTCATCCTGGTCGAATTCGAGGGCGACCCGGCCTCGCCCTGCGTGGAGAAGGAGATGCGCCGCTGCCTCGGCGGCGCCGTCCCGACCGAGGCGGCGCGCATCCCGGCCCAGGCCTTCGCCTCCGAAGGGGCGCTGGGGCTGTGGCTCGACGCCAACCGCCTGTTCAGCCGCCTGCCGATGGGCGCGCAGACCCGGGCGCGCTACGAACGGGCGCGCGCGGCGACGGACTTCGAGCTCTCGCTCTCCGTCAGCGCCGCGGGGCGTGACGCGCTCGCGGTGACGGGCGCGCACACCTACCGGTTCGACCGCTTCAACGTGCCGGGCGACCCGATGGCCGGGCTGGCCCGCATGGAAACGCCCGCCGACGCAGACCTCGCCTGGAAGCTGCTCAGCCGCTGCGGGGACACGCTCGACTTCGACCCGCTGATCGAACGTCTGCGCGGGGCGCTCGGCGACGACGCGCGCGCAGGCCCCAAGCTTGTACGCGTGGAGAAGTCGGTCGGCTCCGCACGCACGGCGCGTTTCAGCATGACGGCGAAGTTCGACCCGAAGTCGGGTCCGCCCCTGGTGGCCGCGGTCCGTCTGATGACCCAGTGACCTGCAGGAATGCGCGCACAGGCCGGCATGCTGCTCCTCGCCGCGACGGCCTGCCTGCCGCTCGCAGGATGCCGCACGGAGACGGGCGGCGGCGTGACGGAGACCTGGGAGATGTTCGGCGGCGGCAACGGACGCGCGGGCGGAGGCGACGGCAGCAAGAAGCCGGCGGCCGCGCCGGACGAAAAGGAGAGCTCGAAGGGCATCCCGGCTTCCGCGGCAACCGCCAGTGGACGCGGCGGCAAGCCCGGCGCGACGGCGACCGCCGCGGGCGGGATGGAGCGAAAGGGGTCTCCGGCGACGAAGGCGACCGATGGCGCGATGAGCGTCAGGACGGACGAGAGCGCCGGCGCGGAATCCCGCACCACGGCGATGAAAGGCGGGCCGGGCCTGCCCGATTCCAAGGACCGGCCGACCGGTTCGAAGGATGCAGGCGCGGCGCGACTGCCGGATGCAGACGCACCGGATCTCGGAGGCGCCGCGAAGATGCGGGCCGGACTTCCCGCGGCGGGCGAACCGACGCCGCCGACCAGACCGGAACCGGCCTCGCTCGCCGTCGGCGCGCCCTCCGACCCGGCGGCACGGGCAAGGTCCGGCAATCTGACGCTGCCGTCAGGCGCCGATCCCGCGGGCTCGGCCAGGACCGGTGGCGTCAGGATCGGACTTCCCGGCGCTGAACCGGCCAAGGATGCGCCCAGGCCGACGGCCGGAGGCCTCACCGTGTCCGTGCCCGAAGGCCCGGAGCAATCGCGCGGTCCGCCCG
>JBJTIX010000174.1:0-11191 GCA_046095205.1 Opitutia bacterium | reverse complement strand
CGGCCGCCCGGCCCGGCGCGCAGGAGACCTCGCTCTTCGGCAAGAAGGCCTCGGCCGCCCAGGAGAGCACGCCCGCCACGACCACGGTCACGACCGTGCCCGCTCCCGCCGCGACGCCCGCCCCCGCCGCGCCGGCCGCGCCAGCCCCGACGGACGAACAGGTCGACACCTCGGTCTCCATCAGCCCGTTCCGTCCGGTCCGCACGACCGAAGCGAAGGAGACGCGCATGTTCAGCCTGGCGAAGCTCAACCGGCCGCTCGCATTCGAATCGACGCGCGAACTGCAGCGTCTTTTCACCGCCTTCACCCAGCAGCACGTCCTGGAGTCCGGCGGTCAGTCCGTGGTCCGGGCCCCGGGGCCGATCACGACGATCGAGTACGTCGTGCAGCAGGACCTCGGCGAGGGGCGCCTGTTCGTGAAGGCCAACTGGCTGGCCTCCGCCGACGGCCAGCTCGCCGGCACCAGCGACGCCTACGCGATCCTCATGCCCGAGAAGAGCGTCGCGGTCGGCGAGAAGGGCCAGGCGCTCGTCACCAACGTCGGCCAGGTGGCCGTCCGCTTCACGCCCACCTTCGCGCCCCTGTCCGGCCGCCGCCTGACGATGCGCCGCGAGGCCTTCATCGAATGCTCGCTCCTCCCGGACAGCCCCGCGGGGCTGCAGAAGTTCACCGAGCAGGTGAAGTCCGGGGCCGAACTCTCCGTGATCACGGCCGAAAAGTTCCCCTGCAAACCCTGCGGCGGCCTCGGCTTCACGCGCGAGGCCCAGAAGGGCAAGCTGGAGGACAAGCGCATCCCCTGCACGGCCTGCGAATCCGGCAAGGTGACGGTCCGCATCGAGACGAAGTTCACGCCCTGAGGCCCGGGACAACCTGCGCTTGCCCCCCGGGGCGCGCACGGCCAGTTTCCGTCCGTGTCCACGCCTCTCCATGCCGGCCTCGAGGAGCACTTCGCCGCGCTGGAGAAGTTCCTGAAGGACCAGGAGGCCGCCTTCGAGCCCGAGGTGCGCCCGATGGTGCGTGAGGTGCTCGCCCACCCGGGCAAGCGGCTGCGGCCGCTGCTGGCCTTCGGGTCCGGCGCCGGCGGACCGCCCTCCGCCGCCCTGGTGAGAGGCGCCGCCATCGTGGAGCTGGTCCACCTCGCGTCACTGGTGCACGACGACGTGCTGGACGGCGCCGACCGGCGCCACGGGGCCGACACGCCCAACCGCACGCACGGCGCCCACGCGGCGGTGCTGTTCGGCGACGCGCTCTTCGCCCACGCGCTCGTGCTGGCCGCGGAACACACGACGCCCGAACTCTGCCGGGTCGTCGCCCGGGCCTCACGCGAGGTCTGCTCGGGCGAAGTCTGCCAGACGTTCGCCCGCGGTGACGAGGGCCTGACGGTCGACGCCTACCTGCGCCACATCCGGCTGAAGACGGCCGAGCTCATCGAGGCGGCCTGCCGGGTCGGCGCCATGCTGGCCGGACGGCCCGCCGAACACGTCGAGGCCGGCAGTCTGTTCGGACGCCACCTCGGCGTGGCCTACCAGATGTACGACGACCTGGCCGACCTGCTGCAGGACGAGACGAAGGCGGGCAAGACGCTCGGGACGGACCTCGCCAGCGGCAAGCTGACGCTGCCGATGATCCTCGAGCGCGAACTCAACGGCGCGGAAGGCATCCGCCGCCTCCGGGCGGGAGAGGATGCGCGCCGCGCGATATCCGCCGCGGCCTGGAAGGAGTCGTTCCGTCGGCTCGACGCCGAGATCGCCGCCGCGGAACTGGCGCTGGCCCCGACGGAGGGCTCGCCGACCCCGTTCTTCCTGCTCCGGCTCACGGGCTTCCTGCGCGACGCCGCCGCCCGCCTCACCCCCACGCGATGAGGCTCTTCCGCACGACGAATTCCGAACGGCTCGCGATGACGCTGCTGCTCTCGCTGCTGACCGCGGCCGCCGGGCTGCTGCTGGTCTGGCGCTCGCTCTGAAGGTCAGGGCAGGTAGCGCGCCGCTTCGAATCCACGCGCGGCCAGGCCCTTGCGCACGGCGTCGAGGTCGACGCGGTCGCCGGCCTTCACTCCGGTCCGCTCAAACCAGCCGGCGGACATCTCTATGGCGAGCCGCGCGCGGTCGGACGTGGACTCGACGGTGGAAAGATCCAGCGCGCGCATGGTGCGCACTTCGAGGATGGCCCCGTCCGCCGAGACGAAGGCGATGTCGAGGTCAAGCGGGGTGTCCTTCATCCAGAAGGAGAGCCGCTGGGTGCGTTCATACAGGAAGGCCATCCCCTCGGCATCAGGCAGCCGGGAGGTGCCCATCAGTCCGCGCGCCTTCTCGAGGTCGGTCACGGCGAGGCGCAGGTTGACCACCGGGCCGCCGACACGGGCGGGAAAACGCGTCTCGATGCCGGCCTCTGCGACGGACGCGGGACGTGCCGCCGGGCGACCGGAATCGCAGGCGACAAGGAGGGCCGAGGCGACGATGGCGAGCAGGACGCGCATGCGGCAGGATTCCCTGCGGTTGCCATGGAAGCAAGTTCGGGTTGTCTACGGCGATGGAACGGGACCGCAGGGCGCACTGGCTGGAACCGGAGACGGCGCTCCACTACGCCCGCGCGACGGCGCAGGTGGGGCTGTGGGCCTCGGAACGCATCATGGTCGAACGTCACTTCCGGCGGGACCACCGGCTGCTGGAAGTGGGCGCGGGGGCGGGACGCGCCGGCCTCGGACTGCTGCGTCTGGGCTTCGAGAACCTGACGGTCACGGACTTCTCGCCCGCGATGGTCGAGATGGCCAAGGGTGTGCTCGGCGAATCAGGGCCGGGCTGGGATCGCAGGGTCGAGGCGGCCGACATGACGGCCCTGCCCTACCCCGACGCGAGCTTCGACGGCGTGCTGGCGGCCTTCAACGGACTGATGTGCCTGCGGGGGCGCGCTGACCGCGAACAGGCGCTGCGCGAGATCCGCCGGGTGCTGCGCCCGGGCGGTCGTCTGGTCTTCTCGGCCAATGACCGGGAACGCGGCGACAACCGGTCGGACTGGGCCAGGCACGCGCCAGCGGCGGGACTGGAGGCGGGCGAACGCTGGCACGAATCGACGACGTCGCCGGTGTTCATGCGCAGCTGCACGGAGGAGGAGATACGCACGGAACTGGAGGCCGCCGGGCTGCGGCCGCTCGAATCGGCGCTGACGACGGAACTGGCCGACGACGGAGCCGCCGTCCGGGAGTTCGCCGGCATCTCGCGGCTCTACGCCGCGGAACGTCCCTGATCAGCGGGCCTTCGCGGACCGTTCCTTGAAGAAGCGGACGATGAGCTCCGACGCCCCCTTGGGGAATTCGTGCGCACCGTCGTGGATGACGGCCACCACGGGCGCCTTCTCGGAGGTCCAGATCTCGCCTTTGAGCTCACCCGCCTGGGCCCAGGGCTTGGCTTCCTCGACGCAGCCGTTGGCCTTGCGCACGGCGGCGATGGTGGCCTGCTGACCGGCGAACTTCACGATGGCATCCTTGCGGCCGGCGACGTGGAGGACGGGCATGGGGGCGTTGTCCTTGAGCCGCGAGGTGATGACGCCGGCGACGGGCGCGATGGCCTGGATCTTGTCGGCCCTTGCGCTCCAGAGGAGGTAGCAGAAGACAGCGCCGTTGGAGTGACCGAGGGAGTAGACGCGGTCCTTGTCGGCATCATGGTCCTTGAGGACGTCGGCCAGCATGGCGTCGAAGAACTTGAGGTCGCGGTCCTCCTGCGCGCCGGCGCGGGTCTGCCATCCGTTGCCCTTGCCGCTGGGGTCGTTGACGGTCGGGGTCGGTTGGCCCTGCGGGAAGACGAAGACGGCCTCGGGCCAGAGCTTGAGGATGTCCCACGATCCGGCGACGCGCGCGGCGGTGCCGTAATGCCCATGCCAGCCGAAGACCACGGGCGGCCTGCCCTCCCCCTTCGTGAGGGGTGCCCGCACGATGGCGGTGCGCTTCACGCCGCCGACGTCCCAGGTGCGCTCCACGCAGCCCTCGGGGGGCTTGGCGGCGAGGAGCTCACGCAGCTTGGTCTGGCCGTGCGCCGCGGTCACGATGACGAGCGCGAGAAGGAAGGAGATGAGGCGCATGCAAAAGAAAGGGCTCCCGATGATACACCGGGAGCCCGAAAAGGTTGCCCCGACCTTCAGTCTTCGCGCCGTCCGAGGAAGAGCCGGATGACGTAGAAGAGCAGCGTGACGAAGGAGGAGAAGAGGATGAAGGCCGCCGCGACGTGCTGGTCGGTCTCGAGGGTGTTCTTGATCTCGTGGGTCTGGTAGAGGATGACCGAGGCCATCAGGACGATCATCGCGATCGAGAACCAGGAGCCGAGCGACCAGCCGGCGATGGCCGAGACGACGATGGCCCCGAGGGCGCAGAAGCTCGCGATGACGATGGCGGTGCGGAGGAAGGAGAAGTCGGTCGAGGACATGAACACGACCGCCGTGAGGCCCGCGGCGAGTACGCCCGTGATGAGGCACGCCGGCACCAGGATTTCACCGGGGTTGCCCTTGGTGGCATACGCGGTGTAGGCGATGATCGGGATGAAGATCAGGGCCTCGAGGAGGATGTAGAGTCCGAGGCCGAGATACTGCGAGCCGCGGGAGGCGCGGTTGAAGGCGAGCGACTGAGCGACGGTGGAGCCGCCCCAGAAGGCGAGCATGATGAGCAGCATGCTCCAGCCGCCGAGCGAGCTGAGCATCGAGCCGAGGCCGTTCATGACCGCCTGGGCGATACCCGTGACGAACATGCCGAACAGGATGGCGGCGAAGGCGGCCAGGGAGACGGCCACCAGGCCGTAGGTGCGGCGGTAGAAGGCCGCGCGGGCGGCGGCAGGGGCGTCGGCGACGATGAACGGGTTGGATTCGTACATGAGAGTGCCTTCTGTTTACCCACCCGGCCCGGCAGTCAAGTGCGGGCGGCACATGGTCAAGGATACCGTACGGAAACGACTCTGAAACGACGTCCCAGGCACGCAGGAATCAGCGGGTCAGAAGGGGTTCGCTGCATCACCGCGGTCAGGGTGGCGGCGCTTCCCGACCCCGCCACCCGAACTTCAACTTCGAACGTGTCACCCCTGACGCAGAGCTGCGGCCCAAAGAGTTCCACCAGGTCGGCCCCGCAGAGCCGGAGTGGCAGGCCCAGGACAGCGGAAGGCGGAACGGCGGCCATGCCCGATCGCTCCAAAGCACGGTCCAGAACCTCCTGCTCGACGAAGTCTGCAAGCGAACGGAACGGCCCCCTTGCAACGACCTCCTCCACGACCGCCTCCGCAAGTCTTTCGATCTGCGCCCGACCAAGAATCCTTGCCGGCTGGTTGAGCGCCACCTCGTCCAACTCCGAGGGTGACAGCTCCGCAAGCTCGTGCTCCCGCAACAGCCGGGGACATGCCATGCCCGAAAGGGGAACGCACAAGGTCGAAGGACGCGTGGGGCAAAGGACCTCCTCGCCCGTCCCGCCCTGCGCCCCGGCCGACCACAATAAATCCGTCCAGGCACTTCTTTCAGTTGAGTTAACGTTGAAAGACCCGTCGACATACCAGCGGGCGGAAGCATCGCCGGCTTCTGCGCTCCACGAGCGCAGTCTCGGGTGTGAAATCTCCCCGGCCCTTGGTAAAAAAACGCAGGCGTCCAGAGCGGCGCGCCAGTCAGGATCGCCAAAGTGCCGGAGGGCCCCGGGCGATAGAATCGGCCGCAACGGGATCTCCGGTCCGGCCGCACGGCCGAATGTCCACGGCGCCAAGGCTCCGCGCTCTCCAGGGCCCTCGTCCCACAGCAGACTGCCCGACCTGCGGGAGCAGTCCTCATCAGGCGCGCCGAAGGCAAGCGGGTGCCGAGAACTCCATCCAACGGGAGCGCCATCACCGATGGCGCGGGCGGAGGCGGCCAGGCGCATGACCTGTCCTGGCGTGACGTCGTCAACGGCCGCGCTCAGGCAGAATCTGCGCTCTTGGATCCGGTAACCCGAACTGTCGGGCCTCGAATAATCCTCGGCAGCGAGCTCCACTTCGAAGGACTCGAAGCCGATTCCGGAGACGACCTGACAGAGCTCGCCTTCGTAGGAATCAAGGCCGGCGTCCTTACGCGGCTCACCGACATACTTCCTGACCAGCAGGGCGCTCTCGGAGGGAAAGACGCACCGGATCCGAATGCGGTCGGCGGGCGTCATCACCTCGGGCGACGGCCTGCGCCAGCCGGGGCCGTGCGGCCGGCGATCCATGCGCCAGGTGGAGCCGTCCAGCAGTCTGGCCAGGCCCTGCGGCTGGCTCGAGGCCGAGGGCGAGAGGAAGGCGTAGGTCTCCCCTGCCAGAAGACCGGACGAAGCCATGGGCGACGCACGCGGGTCGTCCACGCCCACGATGAACCAGAGCGCCCGGTCCCGCCTGCCCTGCTCGACTGCGCCGACATCGATCACCGGGAGATCCTCGAGGTCGGCCTCGATGACCGCGCCTGAATCAAGGTTGGTGACCGTGATCGTCGGCGCGCCCCGGAGCTCGATCACCAGCATCCGGCCGCGGTCAGCAGAGGCGAGCGGAAGTACCGTATCGTTCCAGATCCTGCCGGAGGCGTGAAAGCGAAGGCGATGGCGCCCGTCGGCACGCGAATTGAAAACCCCGACGCTCAGGGTCAGGCCAACCAGAAGCGGCGGCCGCACGCCCACCTTGCCGACGTCCACCCCTCGCAGCGGGTCGACTTCGGAATAAAGGTCCTCCCAGCGTCGGCAGACGTCACGGCCAATCCTCTCCTCGAAGCGGGCGGCGTCCGATAGATCGGTTCTAAATCCGCCCCTGACAGCATCGGTCAACAGCCCACGGTGACTGCCGTTACGCGGTCCTTCGGGAGGCGAGTCGAGTTCCAAGGCCTGCCCATCAAGCCCCCCGGCGACGATAGGCACCCTCAGAGGGACCTTGCCCCTCCCCCACTGCCCCTGCACCCAGGGCCCAGCGGCCAATGCAGCCCGCCCGGCTGCGGTCTGATGATGGCGCGCCGAAAGATCCCGCACGTCCCAGGACCAATCGACTCCTTCGATCGCGCCCGAAAGCGGCACCGACTGTCCATCCCGTGCAGCCGAATGGAAGGCGCCATCGCGACTGAAAGTGCAGAGCTCATCCCGGCCGGCAGCGGCCTGAAGCCTGCTCATCGAGAGGGCCAGGGCCTGGGCAAGATCCAGCCTCTGCCGCATCGCCCTGTCCCGCACCGCGGCCGACCTCATCTCCACCGTCAGAAAAACGCGCAAAGTCAGGGCGGAAAGCAGCAGCATCGCCATGCAATTGAGCGCCAATGAGAGTGCGAATCCTCGCCTTCGTTTCATGAGTATTGACCCCTATTCTCTTAGGGTTGGAGGCACCTTCAAAACAGGAGATACCCCAAGCATGAGCCCAGCGACACGCCGCCTCCGCATCACCCGCCCGACTGAACTTCCGAAAGCCTCCCGTCCCGCGGCCCCCAAGGCCGTGACGAAGCGGCGCTTCGTGGTGATCGAGGACCAGACGGCGGTCCGGGAACTGATGTGCGAGACGATCGCCGCCAACGCGCGCTGCGAGGTGGTGGGCTCGAGCTCCGACGGCCAGGAAGGGCTCGGCCTCGCGCTCTCGCTGCGGCCCGACGTGCTGGTGGTCGACATCCTGATGCCGGGCCTCAGCGGCATCGACGTGCTGCGCCGGCTCTCCACCAGCCGCGAAGGCATGCGCATCCTGGTCTTCTCCGCCAAGCAGGAGCCGCACATCGTCCGCTCGCTGGTCCAGATCGGCATCCACGGCTTCGTCAACAAGTCGTCCCCGCTCTCCGAGTTCCGCCAGGCCGTCGAAGCCGTCTCCGGAGGCCGGACCTGGTTCAGCGAGGATTTCGACCGCACGGTGCGCGAAGCCCTCGCCAGCCCGTCGCAGTCCCCGGACGGGCTGCTCGACCTGCTCACGCCCCGTGAACGCGAGATCGCCGTGCTCATCGCCCGCAGCCATTCGAGCAAGGAGGTCGCCTCGCGGCTCAACATCAGCATCAAGACCGCCGAGAACCACCGCGCCAACCTGATGCGCAAGCTCGGCGTGCGCGCCGTGGCGGGGCTGGTCCGTTACATCATCCGTCAGGGGCTCGTCGATCCCAACGCGGGCTGAGGTTTTTGGTGGAAAGC
The DNA here is from genome assembly GCA_046095205.1 of Opitutia bacterium. GTDB lineage: Bacteria > Verrucomicrobiota > Verrucomicrobiia > Opitutales > UBA953 > UBA953. The sequence continues at coordinate 3,081 of JBJTIX010000174.1, read as the reverse complement.
GTCTGGGGAATGGGCTTCATATGAAGCCATGGGTTCCCCCTCCCCCGCGCAGAAGACGGTCGTCATCGTCGAGGACCAGACGGCGGTCCGCGAACTGGTCACGGAGATGCTCGAGTCGCGCGGCAAATACAAGGTCGTGGGCTCCACGGCCGCCGGCGAGGAAGGGGTCGACCTGGTGGTCCGGGTGAAGCCCGACCTGCTCATCCTGGACATCCTGCTGCCCGACATCAGCGGGATCGAGGTGCTGCGCCGTCTCCACGACGCGGCCCCGAAGATGTCGGTGCTGGTGTTCTCCAGCAAGTCCGAGAAGCAGCTCGCCCACGGGCTCCTCGACCAGGGCGTGCGCGGCTACGTGAGCAAGGCCGCCCCGCTCTCCGAACTCCGCCAGGCGCTCGACGCGCTCGCCGCGGGCCAGACGTGGTTCAGCGAGGCCTACAACGCCGCGCTGGAACGCGCCCGCAAGGGTCCGGAACGCGCCACGGACGAGAAAGGGGTGCTGCTCACGGACCGTGAACGCGAGGTCGCGGTGCTGCTCGCCCGCAGCCACTCGAGCAAGGAGGTCGCGGCGCGGCTCAACATCAGCTCCAAGACGGTCGAGAACCACCGCACGAACCTCATGCGCAAGCTGGGGGTCCATGACGTGGCAGGGGTCATCCGCTTCGTGATCCGCCAGGGGCTCTTCGACCCCAGCGACGACCGATGAGGTCGCTGGCCCTCGCGCTCTGCGCCGCGGGACTCGCCGCCGCGGAACCCGCCCCGCCCGCCTACGTCACGGAGGACCTGCGCGGCTGGACGCTCCACGTGCGCAAGGAACTGACGTCCGCCGAAAGCGCCGAGGTGACCGCGCGCGCAAAACGCCTGGTCGGCGCCCAATTGGAGGAGACGGCCAGGCTGGTGCCCGCCCCCGCGCTCAGGGAGCTGCGCAAGATCCCGATCTACTTCAGCCCGCCCTACGCCGGGGTGAGGAAGCGCGCCGAATACCACCCGGGCAAGGAATGGCTCGCCGCCAACGGCCGTGACCCCGCCATGGTCAAGGCGGTGGAGTTCACGAACCTCGACATCCTCGACATGGAGGTGCAGCGCATGCCGATGCTCACGCTGCACGAGCTCGCCCACGGATACCACGACCGGACGCTGGGCTTCGAGGACGCCCGGGTGCTCGCCGCCTTCGCCGCGGCGCAGAAGGCCGGCACCTACGAGAAGGTCACGCGGCGCGACTGGCGCGGCAAGGAGACCGCGGGGGTGCGCGCCTACGCGCTCACCAACCACAAGGAATACTTCGCGGAGACGACCGAGGCCTTCTTCGGCCGCAACGACTTCTTCCCCTTCGACCGCAAGGAGCTGGAACAGGCCGACCCCGGCGCGGCCGCGATGCTGCGCGAGGTCTGGGGCGCCCGCTGAGCGGTCAGAGGCGCACGCGCAGCCGCGGGGAGACGGGCACGCCCGGCTCCTTGCCCGCGCCGCGCCCGGGGCCGTCCTCGGCGCCGCCGAGGGCCTGGGCGAACTCCTCCGGCATGGGCGAAGCGGCCGAGAAGTTCACGCGCTTGCCCGCCCAGTCGAAGGAAAGCTCGGTCGAGGCGGCGTGAAGGAAGAGGCGGCGGAAACCCCGCGCGGTCCCCATGGCCTTGTTGAACTCGAAGTCGCCGTAGGTCCGGTCGCCGAGGATCGGATGGCCGTGCATGGAGGTCTGCACGCGGAGCTGATGCGTGCGGCCGGTGCGCGGCTCGAGGCGCAGGAGGGAGATCGGCAGGCCGCGGAGGGCGGCGCGCTCCCACTGGTAGAGCGTCACCGCCGGCGCCCCGGCGCCGGAGGACGCGGAGGAACGCACGCCGCCGCCGGGCCCCTTCGTCTGCATGAGGACATCCTGCCAGGTTCCGTGCGGCTGCCTGAGGCCGCGGCCCCGCACGAGCGCGAAGTAGCGCTTGGAAACGGCGGAGCGCGCGAACATCCGGCGGACCTCGGCCGCGAGCGCAGGATCCAGCGCGAGCAGCAGCACGCCGCTGGTCGGGGAGTCGAGGCGGTTGAGGAGATGGACGCGCCGCACGCCGCCCTGCCCGTCCCGCACGTGGAAGGCCTCCTCCTCGAAGGAGTAGTTGCCGGGGATGAGCACGTTGTCGCGCGGTCCCTCGTCCTCGGGGTTCGGATGCGCGAGGAGCCCGTGGGGCTTGTCCACCGCGAGCAGGCCGCAGGGATGCTCGGCGACGACCTTCACGCCCTCCGCGAACGGGATCCAGTCGGCGGAGGACATCAGCGGTAGTGGAAGGAGATGGTGACGACGTCCTCCTCGCCGTAGAGCGCCACCATGTCGGCGCGCCAGGCGTCGTAAGGGGCGGGCGCCATGACGGCGTCCTTGCAGGCCAGGGCCATCATGCGCGGCACGTCGGCCCGCAGGATTTGCGCGTCGCGCACGGTGCCGTCGCGGCGCAGGACGAAACGGACGACGCAGGTGCCCGTGGCGACGGTCTCGAAGCGCGAACGCTCGATGATGTCCCACCAGCTGGACTGCACGGCCTCGAGCATGCGCTGCACGTAGTCGCCATACTGGCTGAAACGAGCGTCGACGGCCACGGCGCCGGCGCGGTTCACGCCGACGTTGTTGCGGAGGAGGAGTCCGGCGGTGCCGGACGGAACCATCGCGCGCGGGCGGTCGGGGTTGACCGCCCGGGGGGCCGGCACGGAGGGCGCCACGGCCGGGGCCACGGGCTTCGTCTCGCTGCCGCCCGCGCCCACGGGACCGGGACGGTTGCCGGCGACCATGCCGACGGCCACTGACGAGGACCCGGCCTGCCCCTCGGGGGCGGAGGCGGACTCCTGGATCCGCCGCGGCACGCCCTGCGCCACGCGCAGCTCCTGGGAGGCGCCCTCGCTGCGCGGCAGGGCCGACAGCGTCGGCTTCTACTCCGGCACGGGCTGGGCGGCGGTCTGGTTGCGGGCCGCGACGTAGGGCGCCTCCCAGGAGCTGCGCGTGGCGCAGGGCGTGCCGCGGCGGATCCAGGAGTCCGCCTCCGCCCCCGAGGGGCAGGCCGGGTCCTCGTCAGTGGCCGTCGGCATGGTCGCCGGCAACCGTCCCGGTCCCGTGGG
>JBJTIX010000173.1:0-11299 GCA_046095205.1 Opitutia bacterium | reverse complement strand
GGCGGGGTCGGCAGGGCGCGCGCGGGCGCCTTGGGCGCAGGCTTGGCCGGCTGCCTGGCGGGCTTACGGGCGGCGGGCTGGGTGACGGCCTTGCGGACGGGCTTCCGGGCGGCGGGCTTCTGCTTGGCGGGAGACATCTTCAGTCGCGGTAGAGACGGCGCTCCTCGATGAGTGCCGCCACGGCCGGGGGCAAGCCGTTTCGGGCGGGCGGCCCCTTGCGCAACGATTCGCGTATGGCGGTGGAGGACAGGGGCGTCTCGGCGACCCGCAGGACGGTCACCCTCGCGATGCCGCGCAACGCGGCCGGGGGCTCGACACCGAGGCCGGAGCGGGAGAACACGGCGAACTCGACCAGTCGGCAGAGCTCCGTCGCATCCTTCCAGCGGTCAAGTTTCTGCAACTGGTCGGAGCCGAGTATCCAGACCAGCCGCGCGCCGGGATTCTCGGCGACGAGCTCGCGCGCGGTGTCGATCGACCAGCTGGTGCCTCCGCGGCGCATCTCACGGGCGTCCACCCGGGCCCAGGGGCGGTCGGCGAAGGCGAGGGCGACCATCGCGAGCCGGTCGGCCTCCGAGGCGCCGGGCGCTCCGTCCCGGAGGGGCGCCTGCGCCGCCGGAACGACGAACAGGGCGTCGATCCCGAGGGACTCATGCGCGGCGTCGGCCAGGGCCAGATGGCCGAGGTGCGGAGGATCGAAGGTCCCGCCGAGGATTCCGTACGTCGCCGGCATCTCCCCTTCTCTTGCAGGCCGAGCCCTGCTGGCAACCCAAAGCAGGCTTGTCCCCGGACTCCGCCGCTCTGACGATGCGGCATGGCTCCGGCCTCCCGCTTCCTGCCAGCCGACTTCGGTCCGGACAAGACCGTCGCCATCATCGCCGGCAAGGGCCGGTACCCCGCCCTGCTGGCCGAATGCGCCCGCGCCAGAGGCGCCAAGGTCGCGTTGGTGGCGTTCGAGGAGGAGACCGAGCCCTCGTTGTTCGACTCCTTCGAGCCCGCCCGCCGACGCTCGGTCGCGGTCGGGAAGCTGGGACGCCTGCTGGAATCGCTGAAGGAGCTCGGCGCCTCCGGCGCGGTCATGGCGGGACAGGTGACGCCGCGCAAGCTCTTCTCCGGCATGGTGCCCGACCTGCGCCTGGTGGCCATGCTGGCCCGGCTCAAGGAGCGCAACGCCGAGACGATCTTCGGCGGGGTCTCCTCCGAGATCGAATCGGAAGGGATCCGCATGCTCGACGCGCGCATCTTTCTCGACGACCACCTGGCATCGGCCGGCTGCATGACCGGAAGGTCCTTCGGCGCCGACCCGAGCGAGGTGTCCTTCGGCGTCCGCATGGCGCGCGAGATGGCCCGGCTCGACGTGGGACAGGCCGTGGTCACGGCCAAGGGCACGGTCATCGCGGTCGAGGCTTTCGAAGGTACGGACGGCATGCTCCGCCGCTGCGCCGCCACGGGCGGCAAGGAGATGCTCCTCACCAAGGCCTCCAAGAACGGCCAGGACTGGCGCTTCGACGTCCCCTGCTTCGGACTGCGCACGCTCGAAAGCATGGCCGAGGGCAAGGTGATGCGCGCCTCGCTCGAGGCCGACGGGGTGCTCATCCTCGACCGCCCCGCGGTGATCTCCCGCGCCAGGGAGCTGGGCATCGAGATCGCCGGCTTCCCCTCCGCCTGAAATGACGCTCTCCCGCCGACGCTTCCTCGGCGCCGCCGGCCTCGCCGCGCTCGCCGGAGGCTGCCGCGCGCCCACGGCCGCCGAGGGACACGCGGCGTTCGACTTCGCGTTCCTGACGGACATGCACGTGCAGCCCGAACGCGGGGCCGCCGACGGCCTGCGGCAGTGCATCCGCTCGGTCAACGCGCTCGCCCGCCGGCCCGACTTCGCCATCACGGGCGGGGACCTGGTGATGGACGCGCTCGACGTGGGGCTGGACCGCTCCCGCATGGAGTTCGGGCTCTTCGACGACTGCATGAAGGGCCTGGAAATCCCCGTCCACCACACGCTCGGCAATCACGACGTGGTGGGCTGGTCCGCCAAGGGCCTCGTGCCCAGCACCGACCACGACTACGGCAAGAAGGTCTTCGCGGAACGCTACGGGAAGGGGCGCACCTACCGGAGCTTCAACCACCGGGGCTGGCACTTCGTGCTGCTCGACTCGGTCGGCTACGACCGCGAGACGGGCTCCTACCGCGGATGGATCGATGACGCGCAGCTGGACTGGCTCCGCGCGGACCTCGCGGGTCCGGGCAGGGGACGTCCGACGGTCATCGTCACCCACATCCCGTTCTACTCGGTGTGGCACCAGGTTCACTCCGGGCCCGCCACACGGCTCGACGCCAAGGCGCTCGTCGGCAACGTGCACCAGTTCCGAAAAATCTTCGACCAGCACGACGTGCGGCTGGTGCTTTCGGGACACGGGCACGTGGTGGAGCGCATCGAGATCGGCAAGGTCACCTACATCCAGGGCGGCGCGGTCTCGGGGATGTGGTGGAAGGGGCCGGTGTTCGGCAAGCCGGAGGGATACGGGATCGTGACATGCCGTCCCGACGGAAGCTTCGACTGGAAATACCGCGACTACGGGTGGAAGGTCCGCCCGGCCTGAGTCGGTCAGTCGAAGAAGTGCCAGCCCGGGGCGCTCTGCGCGATCAGCCAGCCGGCGAATACGGCCAGGAGGGCGATCGTGAGCCTGCGGCGACGGAGCGAACGCCCGACATCGTTCTCGCTGGCATGATCGGCGCCCTGCTCGTTCCAGAAGACGAGACGGGCACGCACATGCCACGGAATCCGGGTGTGCGCCGAAAGGTCGCGGTGCACGTAGGAGCCCTCGCGGTAATCGCGGCGCTTCCAGCGGCGTGCATCGAGCAATCTGACCATCGCTCCTTCTATGACCCCCTCCCCCGCTCTTTACAAGCGAAGGATGCGCGGGTAGTCCCAAGGGCGTGAAGTCCACCGTCAGGTCCGTCCGAGCCCTCAAGGGAGTCAGGCCAGTCGTCTGCCTGACGGCCTACGACGCCCCCACCGCCCGCATGGCGGCCGAGGGGGGTGCCGACCTCATCCTGGTCGGGGATTCGCTCGGAAACGTCGTCCTGGGCCTCCCTGACACGGTCGGGGTCACCCTCGACATGATGGTCCACCATACGGCCGCGGTCTCCCGGTCGGTACAGGACCGCCTGGTGGTGGCCGACCTGCCCTTCGGGGTCGCCCACGAGAGTTTCGGCAAGCTGCTGGGCGCCTGCCGGCGGCTGCTCCAGGAAGGGGGCGCCCACGCGGTCAAGATCGAGGGCGGGGTCTCCCTGGCAAAATCCATCGCCCGGCTGGTCGACGCCGGAGTGCCGGTCATGGGACACGTGGGACTGCTCCCCCAGCGCTCCCGCGCGAAGGGCTTCCGCCGGCAGGGTCTCACGCCCCAGGAACGGGCCGACCTGCTGGCCGACGCCAGGGCCGTCGACGGCGCAGGGGTCTTCTCCATGGTCGTCGAATGCGTCGAGGCCTCCTTCATGCCCGACATCACCGCCGCCGTGAAATGCCCGACGGTCGGCATCGGCTCAGGCCGTGGCTGCGACGGACAGGTGCTGGTCATCCATGACCTGCTGGGCATCACCCCCGCCCCGCCGCCCTTCGTGCGTCCGGAGGCCCGCCTGCACCGCGACGCGGTGTCGGCCATCAAACGCTGGGCGGCCAAGGTCCGCCGATCTTCCCGATGAACTGCGTTATCTTCGGAGCCGGCGCCTGGGGCACGGCCATGGCCGTCCACCTCTGCCGTCTCAGGCACACGGTGACGCTCGTGCCGCGCAGGCTCGAACAGGCGCTCGCGATCTCCGACCGCCGTGAGAACGCGGACTATCTCCCCGGACACCCTCTCGACGAAAGCATGCAGATCGGCATGGAGCCCGCCCCGGCGCTCATGGACGCCGACCTGGTGTTCCTCGCCTGCCCCTCGAAGGGCTTGCCCGACCTGCTTGCCAAGATCGGACCCGCCGCCCGCGCGGCGCGGCCCCGCATGGCCATCTCCCTCATCAAGGGCCTCGACCAGGCCACGCTCCGGCGTCCCTGCGAGATGATCGCCGAGGCCTTCGGCGGCGTGCCCGTGGCCACGCTCAGCGGGCCGAGCAACGCCGACGAGGTCGCCCGCGGCCTGCCCACGGCGCTCGTGCTCGCGGCGGAACGCGATGACGCCCTGCTGCGAGAGGTCCAGGCCGCCGTGAGCGGACCGACGCTGCGCGTCTACACTTCGTCAGACCTGACGGGAGTCGAGATCGGCGGCACGGTGAAGAACGTCTACGCGGTCGGCGCCGGCCTCTGCGACGGACTCGGCCTCGGCTCCAACGCCAAGGCAGCCCTGCTCACCCGCGTGCTCCAGGAGATGATGCGCCTCGGCCAGGCGGTCGGGGGACGCGCGGAGACCTTCCTCGGACTCGGCGGCGTGGGCGACCTGATGGCGACGGCCCACGGACCCTGGAGCCGCAACCGCTCGCTCGGCGAGGAGCTGGCCAAGGACGCGCCGGCCGCCCTCGCCGCGCTCGGCCGACGCAAGGAGGCCGTCGAAGGCCACCGTGCGACGGAAACGCTCACGCGGCTGGCCCGCGCACGGGGCATCGACGCCCCCATCCTCTTCTGCCTGCACGGCATCATGTACGAAGGCCTCGACCCCCGCGCAGGCGTGACGGCCCTCATGACGCGCGACCTCCGGGCCGAATCGTGAACGCAGCCGGCGTGGAGACGCGCCCGTCGTCCATCGACGGCCTTGGGCTCTTCGCACTGCGCAGCTTCTCAGCAGGCGAACGCCTGGCACCCTACTCGGGACCGACGACGCAGCGCCCGCCCGCCCAGACGGACGGCACGGTGTTCACGCTCGAGCTCAGGCCGGGGCTGTGGATCGACGGCTCGGGCTCCGACAATCCCGCGCGCTCGGCCAATCATTCGTGCCACCCCAACGCCGCCCTGATCTGGGACGAACGCGATGCGACGGCCTGGCTGACCGCCCAGGAGGACATCCCCGCGGGCTCCGAGGTGACCTTCGATTACGGCTTCAGTCTGGCGGACGCCGTCGCCCACCCCTGCCGATGCGGAAGCCCCGATTGCGCCGGCCGCATCGTGGCCGCCCCCCTCAGGCCGGCCCTCCGCCGCCACCTCCGGACCCAGGGGGCAAGGAGGGATTGACCCCTCCCCCGCGGACGCTCACTTTCTGGGGTCGTTGTCGCCGATTTGTTCATGAAAAAAGTAGCCCTTACCGAACTGGATCCCCGCCTTCAGAAGCAGGTCGCCATGGCCGACCAGCAGATCCGTTCCAACCCCCAGTATGCCGTCGAGATCCTCACCGGCATCCTCTCCCGCAACCCCGGATGCGTGGAGGTCAGGCGTTCCCTGCGCCAGGCCCAGAAGGCCGTCCTGGGCACCCGCAAGGGGCTCTTCGACGGCGTCGTGGGCGCCATCACCTCGAGCAAGATAGCCAAGGCCGTCGAGGCCGACCCCGTGGGCGCCATCACCGGCGCCGAGGCCGCCCTCGCGAAGAAGCCGACCGACGCCAACGCCAACAAGACCATCGCCCTCGCCGCCACCAAGCTCGGCTTCCACGCCCTCGCCGCCTTCGCCTACGAGGAGCTCGCCGCGAACGACCCGAAGGAGGTCCAGCACCACGTCGACCTCGCCAACACCTGGATCGCAGGCGGGGAATACGACAACGCCCTCCACGCCGCCGACGCCGGCCTCCGTCTCTTCCCCGGCAACGGCGACCTGCAGGAGGCCGTGCGCCGCGCCTCGGTCAGCAAGACCATGAAGAAGGGCAACTGGGAGGACAAGGGCGACTTCCAGTCCAAGCTCAAGGACAAGGACGAGGCCCTGCGCCTCGAACAGGCCGCCCGCAAGGGTCACGGACGCCACCACGGCGGCCGAACAGATCGCCATCCTCGCCCAGAAGCTGCAGGAGCAGCCCGACAGCATCGACCTCTACCGCGACATCGTCCGCCAGTTCATCGCCGTCGGCGACATCGACAACGCCATCGCCTGGCTGCAGCGCGGCCGGCTCACGACGCTCGGCAAGGCCGACACGTCCCTCGAGCGGCAGGAGACCGACCTGGTCGTGCAACGCTACGAGAACCGTTCGAAGCAGCTGCGTGAACGCGTCGCCGCCGCCCCCGCCGACGCGGCCGCCCAGGCCGAACTCGCCGCCAACGACGCCGAGCTCGCCGATTACCGCCTCCGCACGGCCGCCAGCCTGGTCGAACGCTACCCGAACGACTACGCCTTCCGCTACGAGTACGGCACGCTCCTGCTCGGCGCCGGCCGCACCGACGAGGCGGTCCAGCAGCTCCAGTACGCCCAGCGCAACCCGAAGTACCGTCAGCCGGCGCTGCTCGCGATCGGCCGCGCCTTCGTGGTCTCCGGCAAGTTCGACCTCGCGGTCGAACAGCTCACGGCGGCGAAGGGAGAGATCCAGATCATGAACGACCTGAAGAAGGACGTCATCTACGAGCTCGGCCTGGCCTACGAGAAGATGGGCAAGGCCAAGGAGTCCGTGGACGAGTACAAGGTCATCTACATGGCCGACTCGGGCTTCCGCGACGTCGCCAAGAAGATCAACGACTTCTACGAGCGCCAGAAAGGCGCCTGAGAAACCAACCGCGGTCAACCCCGGCGCGACGCGCCGACGACCGCCCCTGCCCATGGCACTCACCCCCTTCCGCAGCCGCCTGATCGCCGACGTCGGCATCAGCATGGGCGACGAGGGCAAGGGCCGCCTCATCCCCGAGATCGTCCGCGAGCTGCAGGCCTCCACCGGCCGGCGCGACGCGGTCGGCACGGTCATCAAGGTCAACGGCGGCGCCAACTCCGGACACACGGTCGCCGGGCTGAAGCTGAACCTGCTGCCGGGCGGAGTCGCCGAACGCGACGTGCCCTGCCTAGCGCTCGGCGCGGGCGTGGTCGCCGACCCGCGCAAGGCGCTCTGGGAGGCCATGCCGCTGGAGAAGGCCGGGCTGCCGGTGCTCTCCCGCCTGCTCATCGACGAGCGCTGCATGGTCAGCGACATCGCGCACCGCGTGCTCGACCTCGCCTGGGAGGACTACCGGGTCGAACGGCTGGGACAGGAGCCGCGCGGCTCCACGGGCCGCGGCATCACGCCGGCCTACGCGGACGAGGTCGGGCAGTTCCAGATCCACTACGCGGAGTTCCTCTCCGGCCGCGCCGACTACGCCGCACGTCTCTCCGCCCGCCTCGACCGTGCCGCCGCGACGGTCCGCGACGTCTGCCGCCTCGCCCCGGACAAGTGGACGGGACTCTTCGCGCGCCTCACGGAGGCGGAACAGCGCGCCAACCGGGCGGCCATCGACGCCGGGGTGTTCGCCGCGTCGGAATTCGACTTCACGCGCTTCGCCGGCAAGGAGCCCTTCACGTTCGACCACGCCGCAGTCCTGGCCGCATGGTGGGACGCCGGCTCGCGCCTGGCGCGCTGCGTGGGCGACGTCCGTGAAAGGGTCCTGGGCGACCTCGCGGCGGGCCGCACGGTGCTCGGCGAATTCGGCCAGGCCTACTGGCTCGACAAGCGCGCGGGGTTCGCGCCCAACGTCACGGCCTCCCACACCTACGTGCCGGAGTTCTTCCAGTCCGCCGGCATCCCCGCCCAGGCGGTCCATACGGTCGGCTGCTGCAAGGCCTACGACACGAAGGTCGGCACGCACGTCTTCCTGACGCAGATGCCCGAAGGACACCCGCTGCGCGAGGCCCTCGCGAAGCTCGAGTTCGGCACGAGCACGGGACGCCAGCGCATGGTGGGCTGGTCCGACCTGGTCGAGAAGGCCGACGCCCTCCGCTACGGCGGCTACGACGACCTAGTCATCAACAAGCTCGACGCGCTCTCTCCGCACGGCCCCTGGAAGGGCGGCGAACTGCAGGTCTGCACGGGCTACGCCGACGTCGCGGGCAAGGTCCACCAGGGGGTGCCCCGCAACGACGCGGTCCGTCGCACGCTCCGCCCGGTCTACGCGACGCTCCCCGGCTGGACGGAGGACATCTCCAAGGTCCGCTCTTTCTCCGCCCTGCCGGCCGCGGCCCGTCGCTACGTCGCCTTCACGGTCGCCGAAATCGTCCGGCTCGCCTCCCGCGGCGGCTCGCTCCCCGCGCTCCCCAACCTGCGCTACGTGGGCGTGGGACCAGATCCGGAGCAGATCATCTCGGACATCCCCGCGACGGCCGACCTGATCCGTCAGGCCTGACCCCATGGAGGGACGGTTCCACACGTTCGCTTTCCCGCTGACGGCCCTGGTGGACGCCCAGAAGCTGGAACCGGGGGTCTCGGACCTCCGCATGCTGGCCAAACAGCTGGGGCGGTGGTTCGTCTCGGAGCTTTCGATCCGCCACAAGGGCGTGGTGATCGAGGGCACCCCCGACGGGCCGGTGTTCATCATCGCCGGCATCGAGGAATCGGACTGGCCGAGGATGATCGCGCTCGCGAAGGCCCAGTCCTGCCGGCTCTTCCTGGTGCTCCGGGGGGAGAACGGGGCGATGCAGCTGAAGGAGATGACGCTGCCGGCCGACTGATCAGGCCGCGAAGGCCCTCACGGTCTCGACATGGAGGTCGGCCACCTGCTGGAGGGTCAGGCCGCCCCACTTGTACCCGCCGGCCAGAGCGAAGGTCACGGGCACGCCCTCGCGTCCGGCCCACGCCACCACGCGGCGTTCACGCTCACGGATGACCTCGGTGTCCACGCCGTGCAGTCCGCCCGCGCGGCCATGGGCGTCCATGCCGGCGTTGTAGATGAGGAAGCCGATGCCCTTGAGCCGCGCCAGGGCCTCGTCCACGGCATCAAGATACCTGGAATGCTCGCTCACGAGCTCCTGATGATGGCGTCGCGCGTCCTTGACGTCCCAGCTGTCGAAGTCGACGACGCTGACGTCGCTCAGGCGGACGCGCTTGTCCTTGGAGAGGATGTCGGCGGTGCCGCCGCCGAAATGCGCGTCAAGGTCGAGGATGCCCACCTCCGCGACGGTCTCCAGCGCCCGCAGGGCCCCGAGGGCCAGGCCGTTGAGGGTGCAGAAGCCGGCGCCGTAGGAGCGTCCGGCGTGATGCAGTCCGCTGGAGAGGCTGCCGGAACGTCCGGTCTTCAGGGCGATGTCGACGGAATCCCTCAGGCCGCCGGTGGTGGCCAGCACGCTGTCGAGGAGGGGCTGGGACCAGGTTCCGACGGCATTGTAGCCGCCCTTGGCCCCGAACACGCGGTCGAGGTAGCCGGCACTGTGGATCCGCGAGAGCTCGTCCCTCTCGGCCGGCCGAGGGGCGACGATCTTCACCTCAGGAAGCTCCCGGGCGACGGCCCCGGCGACCAGGCACGCCTTGGACACGGTCTCGGGTCCGCCTTTGACGCAGTATTCGGGGGAATAGTGGATGCGGAGATGCCCGCCCGTGGTTTTCTTCGCGCTCATGTGTCCTTGTAGAATGTTCCAAGGTCCAAGGCAAACTCCGTGAATGTCATAGTCTTGCAGGCTCCCGCGTGCCGGGCAGGATGAGGTCATGTCTCATTTCGAAGTGAAGATTCCGCGGGACCTCGCCATACGCCTCGGCACGGAGGCGGTGCAGATCTCTCGGCAGGGCGGCTATGAGCTCGCGGACGGCACCAAGGTCGACATCGCCCCGGACGTGCTCCGGGCGGTCATGGGGACGGTCCATTATGCGAGGGATCACGCGCACCAGCCGCCGCGGCGCGGGCCGCATGCGACGGTCTTCGACGTCGCCAACGAGACGACTCTCTCCGCCGCACGGCGCCATCTCGACGCGGGACTCCGGCCGGCCGCCCTCAATTTCGCCTCGGCGACCCAGCCGGGAGGAGGATTCCTCAGCGGGGCCCGCGCCCAGGAGGAATACCTCTGCCGGTCGTCGGCCCTCTTCGAATGCCTGCACACCTCCGCGATGTACAGCCTGCACCGGAGGCTGGCCGACCCGCTCTACACGGACGCGATGTCGTATTCGCCCGAGGTGCCGGTCTTCCGTGGCGACGACCACGCGCTGCTGGCGCAGCCTTGGAAGCTCTCGATCATCACCTCCGCGGCGTGCCTGGCCACGCACGTCCACCCCCTCGAACGTCCCCACATCGGACCGACGATGTGGGCGCGCATGCTGAAGGTGCTGACGGTCGCCCTGGACCGGGGACATGACTCGCTGGTGCTGGGCGCCTGGGGCTGCGGCGCGTTCGGAAACGACGGGGACCAGATCGCCGGGCTGTTCCGGCAGGCGCTGGAGAACGACTTCCGCGGGGCCTTCCGTTCGGTGACGTTCGCGATCGTGGACAGCACGGCGGAGGGAAGGTTCATCTCCCCGTTCCAGCGGGCCTTCTCCTTGGAATCAGGCCGGTCGCTCAACTGAGTCGGCTTGCCTCCCGCTCCACGACCGCCAAGAACCGGCGGGTGCGCGCCGAAAACCAGCATGCGGGCCGGGTCGAACGGGCCCTGGACGGGCTGCGCACGCTGGCCGCGCCCGGACTCTCCGTCCGCAAGGTCGGCGACGCGGTGGAACGTTTCAGTTTCAAAGGCCCGCGCGCCGCGCACGACACGCTGACCATCGGGATCTTCACCTGCATCCACGGCGACGAGCCCGCCGGCGGGCTGGCCGCGGCCCGGCTGCTGGCCGAGCTCGCCGCGGAACCGGCGCTCGCCGCCGGCTATGAGATCCACGCCTACCCGGCCATCAACCTGCCGGGGCTGCGCGCAGGCACGCGGGAGAAGGCGCCGGGAGTCGATCTGAACCGGCTGTTCTGGCAGGGTTCGTCCGAACCGGAGGTCGCGGCCCTTGAGTCGGAACTGCGTTCAATCCGGTTCCATGGCATCGTCGCGCTCCACTCCGACGACACCGCGGAAGGCACCTACGGCTACGCCCACGGCAAGCTGATCAATGAGTCGCTGCTCCGCCCCGCCCTGCTCGCAGCCGAACGTCACCTGCCGCGGGACCTGCGCAAGACGATCGACGGCTTTTCCGCCGACGGGGCGGTGCTGACGGACTGCTTCCCCGGGGTGCTCGCCGCCCCGCCGGACGCACGGCCGACGCCCTTCGACGTGATCTTCGAGACTCCGGGACGCACGGACGTGGACATCCAGGCCGCCGCCATGACGGCCGCGCTGCGCTCCATCCTTGCGGAGTACCGCCAGTTCATCGCCTACGGCGACGGTCTCTGATCACTTGGCCTTGCCCTTCTTGGCCTTGGGCTTGGCGCCGGCCTTCTGATTGGCGCCGCCAGGTCCGAAGTCCTCGCTCTTGGCGCTCGAGCCGAGGAACACGGGCGCGATGAGCTCGGCGTTCCAGCCCTCGAGGCGGGCGACGAG
>JBJTIX010000172.1:0-7490 GCA_046095205.1 Opitutia bacterium | reverse complement strand
GTTGAAGACCGCGACGCCGAGGCCGTCGGCGAGCGCGCCCCCGGCGAGCTCGACACGAGCAACGTGCTGCTCAGCGGCCCGACCGGCCCGGGCAAGACGCTCCTCGCGAAGACGCTCGCCCGGATGCTGGACGTGCCCTTCGCCATCGCCGACGCGACCCCGCTCACCGAGGCCGGCTACGTGGGCGACGACGTCGAGACGGTCATCCTCCGGCTGCTGCAGGCCGCCGACATGGACGTGGCCAGGGCCCAGCGGGGCATCGTGTTCATCGACGAGATCGACAAGATCGGCCGCAAGTCCGACTCCGCCTCCATCACGCGCGACGTCTCCGGCGAGGGCGTGCAGCAGGCGCTGCTCAAGCTGCTCGAGGGCACGGTCTGCAACGTGCCCCCGGCCGGCGGACGCACGCACCCCGAGCAGCAGTGCATCCGCGTCGACACCTCGGACATCCTCTTCGTCTGCGGCGGCGCCTTCGTCGGCCTCGACCGCATCATCGCCCGCCGCCGCGGCACCAAGCCGCTCGGCTTCGTGCCCGCCGCCAACGACGCGCCGGCCCTCAGCGCGGCCCAGATCATCGACGGGCTCCAGCCGGAGGACCTTTTCAGCTTCGGCATGATCCCCGAGTTCGTCGGACGCCTGCCGGTCATCTCCGTGCTCGAGCCCCTCGACCGCGACGCGCTGCTGCGCATCCTCACCGAGCCGCGCAACGCCGCGGTGAAGCAGTACCGCAAGCTCTTCGCGCTCTCGGGCTGCTCGCTCGAGTTCGCCCCCGGCGCCCTCGAGGCCGTGGCCGACAAGGCCATCGCGCTCGGCACCGGCGCGCGCGGACTGCGCTCCATCCTCGAGGCCACGCTCCTCGACGCGATGTACGGCCTCGCCGAGGCCGCGGCCGGCTCCGCCTACCTGGTCACGGCCGCGGCGGTGCGCGGCGAGGAGCCGGTGACGCCCGCCGCGCCCCGCCGCAAATCCTCCTGAGCATGCAGGTCTACCCGGCCATCGACATCCGCGGCGGCAGGTGCGTGCGCCTCAGCCAGGGACGCGACGACGCCCGCACGGACTACTTCGACGACCCGGTGGAGCCCGCGGTGCGCTTCGCGCGCGACGGCGCGGAATGGATCCACGTGGTCGACCTCGACGGCGCGTTCGGCGGCGAGGCGCTCAACCTCCCCATCCTCCGGCGCATCGCCGCGCTCGGCCCCAGGGTCCAGTTCGGCGGCGGCATGCGCTCGGTGGCCGCGGCCGAGGCCGCGTTCGCGGCCGGCGCCTCCCGCGTGGTGATCGGCACGCGCGCCGCCACGGACCCCGCGTTCCTGCGCGAGATGGCCCGGGCGCACGGACCGCGCCTCGCCGTCGGCATCGACGCGAAGGACGGGCTGGTCGCGGTCAAGGGCTGGACATCCGTGACCGCCCTGCGCGCCACCGACTTCGCCCGCGAGGCCGGCGACCTCGGCGTCTCGACGGTCATCTACACCGACATCGCCACGGACGGCATGCTCGGCGGTCCCAACTGGAAGGCGCTGGAAGAGGTGCTCGCCGCCTGCCCCTGCGGCGTCATCGCCTCGGGCGGAGTCGCCTCGGCCGAGGACGTCGCCCGCCTCGCGGCCCTCTCGCGCCGGCGCCCCAACCTGGTGGGCGCCATCGTCGGCAAGGCCATCTACGAGGGCCGCTGCGACGTGCCGGGCCTGCTGAAGGCCAGCCGGACGGCCTGAAAAGCCGCTCCCGGAGGCTTGCCAAGGCCCGTCGGGACGGACACTTTCGACCCTCCCATGGCCCCGCTCCGCACCATCCTCGCCGCCCTCTCGCTCGCCGCCGTCCTGCCCGCGCAGACGCTGCGCCTGGACCAGAACCCGGCGGACGAGATCATCGCCAAGGCCCGCGCCGCCGCCGCCAAGGAACCGAAGTACCTCGAGCGGGTCGCCGCGCTCCATTTCGAGATCAAGTCGGTCGACAAGGACGGCAAGGCCAACGGGATGGTCGTGCTGCAGGTGACGCCGCCCTACCGCCGCCGCCAGATCAACTACAGCCCCGACTTCACGACCGAGCTCATCCAGGCCGCCAACGGGCTGGAGGGCTGGACCGCCCAGCGCAACATGACCGCGCCCGGCTCCCGGGCCAACGTCGGCGTCATCCGCTTCGAGGAGGTCGCCCGACTCCGCGACATGGCCTCGAACGACCTCGGCTTCTACGCCAAGCCCGACCCCTCCGTCGGCGCCGCCTCCTACAAGGGCGAGGGCCAGATTGCCGGCCGCAAGACGGTCTCGATCGAGTACGCCTACAAGAGCGGCTTCCGCCTCGTGCGGCACTTCGACGCCCAGAGCCACCAGCTCGCCGCGACCGACTACTTCCAGCCCGACGGCAAGGTTCTGCGCCAGCAGGTCGAGGAGCTCCAGTGGGTCGAGGGCCTCGCCTTCCCCAAGAAGGAGAAGCTCTTCCTGGGCGACGAGAAGCTGGCCGAGATCACCTACGAGAAGGTCGCGGTGACTCCGGAGATCCCCGAGGAGGCGTTCGCCTTCCCGCAGCGCTGACCATGCCGGTCCTCCGCGCCAGCGCGCCGGACTTCGCCGCCCGGCTCCGGGCCTTCGTGGGCGGAGGCGAGGCCCCGCCGGACGTCGCCCGCTCGGTGGCCGCGATCATCGGCGACGTGCGCCGCCGCGGCGACGCCGCCGTGCTCGCCTGCACCGCCAAGTTCGACCGCGTGAAGCTCCGCGCCTCCGACCTGCGCGTGCCGCCCGCCGAACTCGCGCGGGCCGCCCGCGCCCTCCCCGCCGCCAAGCGCCGCGCCTTCGCCGAGGCCGCCCGCTGCGTCCTCGACTTCCACCGCCGCACGCTGCCCCGCTCCTGGTCCGCCCGCAACCCGCACGGCGCCACGGTCGGCGAACGCCACCTGCCCATCCGGCGCTGCGGGCTCTACGTCCCGGGCGGCCAGGTGCCGCTCGTCTCGACGGTGCTGATGACCGCGCTGCCCGCCAAGGTGGCCGGCGTGCCGGAGGTCTGCGCCTGCACGCCTCCGGGCCCGGACGGCCGCATCAATCCCGACATCCTCGCCGCGCTGCACCTCTGCGGGGTGCGCGAGGTCTACGCGGTCGGCGGCGCGCAGGCCATCGCCGCGCTCGCCTTCGGCACGCGCACGGTCCGCGCGGTCGACAAGGTCTTCGGACCCGGCAACGCCTTCGTCACGGAGGCCAAGCGCCAGCTCTTCGGCGCGGTGGGCGTCGACCTGCTGCCCGGACCCTCCGAGGTCATGATCATCGCCGACGGCTCGGCGCGGCCCGACTGGGTCGCGGCCGACCTCTGCGCCCAGGCCGAGCACGGCAGCGGCAAGGAGAAGCTCTACCTCGTGGCGGAGGGCCGTCCCTTCGTCACCCGCGTGCTGCGCGAGGCGCGCGCCCAGGCGCGCACGCTGCGCCACGGCGCCAAGGTGCTGCGCGCGCTCGAAAAGTCGCTCTGCGTCATCCTCGTGCGCCGCGCGGCCGACGCCGCGGAGGCGGCGAACCTCGTCGCGCCCGAACACCTGCAGCTGATGGTGCGCCCCGCCGCCGAACGCCGGCTGGCCCGCGAGATCACCACGGCCGGCGCGATGCTCCTCGGTCCGCTCTCCCCCACGGTGCTCGGCGACTTCACCGCCGGACCCAGCCACACCCTGCCGACCGGCGGCACGGGCCGCTTCTTCAGCGGCCTGCGGGTGACGGACTTCCTCCGCCGGACGAGCCTGGTGCGCTACGGCCGGGCCTCGCTGCGGCGCGCCGCGGCGGTGGTCGGGGCGTTCTCCGCGATGGAGAGCCTGGACGGCCACGGCCGCTCGCTGCGGCTCCGGCTCGGACGCTGATCAGCCCCGCAGGGAGGCCATCACGGCGGCGTGCAGTCCGGGCGCGGCGGCGATGGCGTTGCCCGCGGCGACGGGGTCGCCGCCGTCCCACGCGGTGACGGTGGCGCCGGCGCCGCGGAGCACGGGCAGCACGGGCACGAGGTCCCAGGGGTTCATGACGGGATCCGCCATCACGTGCGCGCGGCCGGTGGCGACGAGCAGGTGGCCGTATCCGTCCCCCCAGGTGCGCACGTGGGCGACGGAGTCCGCGAGGCGCGACCAGCGGACGTCCTTGTGCATGCGCCGCACGTTGTCGAGGTCGGTGGACACGACGACGGCCTGCGCGAGCGGCGCCTCGACGGCGCGGACGGGCCGGCCGTTGAACTCGCAGGTGCGGTTGTCGCCGATGACGCGCTCGCGGAGGACGGGCTGGTCGATCAGGCCGAGCACGGGCCGGCCCTCGTGACGCAGGCCGACCAGGGTGACGTAGAGCGGCACGCGCGAGAGGAAGGAACGGGTGCCGTCGATGGGATCGAGCACCCAGCAGAACTCGGCGCCGGGACGGTCCTCGCCGAACTCCTCGCCGAGCACGCCGTGGGAGGGGTGCTCGCGCGCGATCAGCTCGCGCATCCGCCGCTCGGCCTCCCTGTCGGCGACGGTCACGGGCGTGCCGTCGGCCTTGGTCTCGACCTCGGTCCGGCCGCGGCCATGGGCCTCCCGGACGACCTCCCCGGCCACGTCCGCCAGCCTGGCGGCGAAGGCCCTGAGCTCCCTGAGGCTTGTTTCCGGCAGCATGGGGAAGGGGTAAGGCGGCGAAGGGCTTCCTCCAAGCGAAAAGCCGACGGACTGCTTGATGCGGACGCGGGTCATGCGGATATTGGGCCGTGCGGTTCACGGTCCGACTCCTCTCCTGCCTCCTCGCGGCCTCGGCCGCGGCGGCGCCGACGCGCATCGAGGTGGTCGACCGCGAGGACGGCTGGCCGGTGCCCGGCGTGGAGCTGCGCACGACGCACGGGCTGCGGCTGGTGTCGGACAACGCGGGGGTGATCGCGGCCGACATCCCCGAGGCCGAAGGTCGCGAATGCTGGTTCGAGGTCGTCGGGCACGGCTACGGCGTGAAGCCGGACGGCTTCGGCTACGCCGGCGTGCGCCTCACGCTCCGCCCCGGCGCGACGGTCCGCGTCGAGGTGACGCGCGCCTCCCTCGCCCGCCGCCTCGGGCGCCTCACCGGCGCCGGGCTCTTCGCGGAGAGCCGGCTGCTGGGCGACCGCGCCGGCGGCCCGGAACAGCCGCTCACGGGCTGCGACAGCGTCTTCGCGGTGGACCACGCGGGAGCCCGGCTCTGGTTCTGGGGCGACACCAACGTGCTGCGCTACCCGCTCGGCAACTTCCACATGACCGGCGCGCGCACCGACCTCGGCTCCGCCCCGCAGGACCGCCCGCCGCTCGACTTCCGCTACGGGCACCTCACCGAGACGCGCGACGGACGCACGTCGCCGCGCGGGGTCTGCCGGCTCGAGGGCGACGGGCCCACCTGGGCCTCGGGCATGGTCTCGCTCACCGACGCGCAGGGCGCGCCGCGGCTGGTCGCGGTCGCCGCGAAGATCCGCGGCATGCTGGAGGCCTACCGCTACGACGCCGTGGAGTGGGACGCGAAGACGGAGGCCTTCCGCGCCACCGCCACCCTGTGGACGAAACGATCCAAGGATGACCGGATTCCTCCGCTGCCCGAAGGCCACCCCGTCCGCTGGACCGACCCCGAGGGCCGACGCTGGATCCTCTTCTGCAATCCCGTCCCGACGCTCCGCTGCCCGGACTCCCACGAGGGCTGGAAGGACCGCACGAAGTGGGAGGTCCTCCCGCCGCCGGAATCGCTCGCGTCCGCCACGGGCGCGAAGGTCAGGCCGCACACGGGCAGCACCGCCTGGCATCCCTGGCTGAAGCGATGGCTGACGGTCTTCGTCGAACGCGACGGACGGCCCTCGCCGCTCGGCGAGGTCTGGATGGCGCAGGCGGATTCGCCCCTGGGGCCGTGGGGGCCCGCGGTCAAGGTGGCGACGCACGACGACTACACGTTCTACAACCCGCGGCTGCTCGCGGAATATTTCCGCGCGGACTCCCCGGTCGCGCTCTTCGAGGGCACCTACACCGTGACGTTCTCGGGCAACCGCCGGCCGACCCCGCGCTGGGACTACAACCAGGTGCTCCACCGCGTCGACCTCTCGGACGCGGCCTTCCGGCCGAGATGAGCGCGGACACGTCCATCCTGCCGGGACGCACGGCGCTCCGCCAGCGCTGGAGCGGGCTCTTCTTTGCGCACTGGGAGGTCGACCCCGGGGCCGTCGCGGCCTGCCTGCCCTCCGGCCTCTCGCCCGACCTGCACGAGGGCCGCGCCCACGTCGGCCTGGTGGGCTTCCGCATGGAGGCGCTGCGGCCGGCGCTGCTGCCCGCCCTGCCCTGGCTGTCGTGGTTCTCCGAGCTGAACGTCCGTCTCTACGTGAAGGACCGGGCCGGCGCGCCCGGCGTGTGGTTCCTTTCGCTCGACTGCGACCGGGGTCCGGCGGTGCGCATCGCCCGGCGCTTCTTCGGGCTCCCCTACCGGCACGCGCGGATGGAGTGGCGGGAGGAGGACGGACTGCGCTCGATGTCCTGCCGGCGCGCAGGCGCGCACGAGACCGCACGCTACCGCTGGCGCGCCGCCGGGACGCCGGCGGAGGCGCCCGCGGGCTCGCCCGAACGCCACCTCTGCGAACGCTACGCCTTCTACTCGGTCCTGGACGGGCGCCTCATGCGCGGCCGGGTGGCGCACGCGCCCTACCGCATCTCGCCCGCGGTCCTCGAGGGCGATCACGCCTGCGCGCCGATGCGCTGGGACGGACTGGCCGGCTTCGGCCGGGACGACGCGCCGGCGCTCGTCCACTGCTGCGAGGGCGTCGACGTCCGCGCCGGCTTCCTGGAGGCGGTCCATGCGTAAGCCCCTCGCCGAATACCGCCACGCCGTCTGGGACTGGAACGGCACGCTGCTCGACGACACCTGGCTGTGCTGCGAGTCGCTCAACCTCCTGCTGCGCGAGGACGGCCATCCGCCCGTGGACCCCGTCCGCTACCGCCGGATCTTCCAGTTCCCCGTCATCAAGGTCTACCAGGCGATCGGCTTCACGCCCGACGAGGCGTCGTTCCGCGCGATGTCGGTGCGCTTCATGGCGGCCTACGAGGCGCGCAAGCACGAGTGCCGGCTGCACGACGGCGCGCTCGAGCTGTTCGACGCGCTCACGCGCCGCGGCCTCACGCACTCCGTGCTCTCCGCCTACGAACGCTCGCTGCTCGACGCCACGCTCCGCCATTACGGGCTGCACGGCCGGCTGCTGCGGGCCTGCGGCGGGGAGGACATCCACGCGGGCGGCAAGGAGGCCCGGGCCCGCCGCCACCTCGACGGGCTTCCCGTGCGGCCCGAGGACGTCATCTACGTCGGCGACACCGCCCATGACGCGGAGGCCGCCGCCGCCATGGGCGCCGACTGCGTGCTGGTCGCCCACGGCCACCAGCACCGGGAGCGTCTGGAGGGGCTGGGCGTGCGGGTGGTGGACGGTTTCGGGGAGCTGCTTGCGGAGGCCTGAGGCCCCGCTGTGAAGGGGTTTGTGTTGCCCCGGGGCGGGGCCGCGGGTTGAAATGCCCGACCCCCGCC
>JBJTIX010000171.1:0-1110 GCA_046095205.1 Opitutia bacterium | reverse complement strand
AGCGTCCTCGGCTCCGGCCGGGTCGAGACCTTTGCGGAGAAGGGCCCGCAGCAGGCCTGCGAGCGCGTCGCCGAGGCCGCCCACCGCCTGCTCGCCGAGCTCAAGCTGCGCCCCGTCGACTTCGTCGCCATCGGCGTCGCTTCGCCCGGCCCGCTCGACATGGCCCGCGGCTGCGTCGACGGCTCGCCCAACCTGCCGGGCTGGACCGGCTTCTCCATCACCGACTTCCTCAGCGCCTCCTTCGGCGGCCTGCCCGCGCGCATCGACAACGACTGCAACGCCGCCGCCCTCGGCGAGTACCGCTTCGGCGCCGGCAAGGGGAAGAAGAACGTCGTCTACATCACCGTCTCGACCGGCATCGGCGGCGGCGCGGTCGTCGACGGCCGTCTCATGCGCGGCGCCAACGGCAACGCGGCCGAGCTCGGCCACATCCCGCTCACCATGGACGGTCCGCGCTGCGGCTGCGGCAACCCCGGCTGCTGGGAGGCCTATGCCTCCGGCACCGCCATCGCCCGCCGCACCCGCGAGGCCCTCGCGGCCGGGCGGCCCTCCGGCATCCTCAAGTTCGCCGGGTCGGTCGACCAGGTGACCACGCACCACCTCTTCCAGGCCATGGCCGAGGGCGACGCGCTCGCCCGCGAGATCTGGGCCGAGTCGATCAACTACCTCGGACGCGGCCTCGGCGCGGTCATCAACACCTTCAACCCCGACGTGATCGTGGTCGGCGGCGGCGTGACCGCGGCCGGCGACGCGCTGTTCGTGCCGATGCGCAAGAGCGCGGCCCAGTACGCCTTCCCGCTGCTCTCGGCCGTCTGCTCCATCGTGCCCGCGGGGCTCGGCGGCAACGTCGGCGTGGTCGGCGCGGCGGCCTGCGCGCTGGAGCACGTCAGCTGAGCGCGCCGGGGTGAGGGTCTCCGTCGTCATCCCGGCCTTCAACGAGGAGAAGCTGCTGCCCTCGACGCTCGCGGCCGTGCGTGCGGCCGCGGAGGCGTTCTCCGCCCGCGGCTGGGAGTGGGAATGCGTCGTCTGCGACAACAACTCCTCCGACCGCACCGCCGAGGCGGCCCGCGCCGGCGGCGCCGCGGTGGTCTTCGAGCCGGTCAACCAGCT
>JBJTIX010000170.1:0-3608 GCA_046095205.1 Opitutia bacterium | reverse complement strand
CAGGCGCACCTCCGCCCCGCCCTACCCTCCTTTATCCTTCCTCTCCCATCCCCCGTTCCCCATCCTGCCTCCACCCCCATGCGCCTGCTTCTGATCATCTTCGCCTCAATGGTCGCCGCAGCCGACCGGCCCAACATCCTGTTCCTGCTCATCGACGACCTGGGCTACGCCGACTGCGGCTTCAACGGCGGCAAGGAGATCAGGACCCCTAACATCGACCGCCTGGCCGCGGGCGGCACCGTCCTCGAGCATCATTACGTCCAGCCGGTGTGCTCGCCCACGCGATCCGCGCTGATGACCGGAAGGTATGCGACGCGGACCGGCGTCTACAACGTCGTGCGTCCCGGCGGCAAGTGGGGTCTGCCGCTCGAGGAGCGCACGCTGGCGCAGGCGCTCAAGTCGGCCGGCTACGAGACCGCCATCACCGGCAAGTGGCACCTCGGGGAGTTCGAACGGGCCTACCTCCCGACCGCCCGTGGCTTCGATCATCAATACGGCCATTACTTCGGCATGATCGATTACTTCACGCACATCCGCGAGGGTAAGCTCGACTGGTATCGTGACGACCAGCAGATCAAGGAGGAGGGCTACAGCACCCACCTCATCGCCAAGGAGGCCGTGAAGCGCATCGAAACGCGCGACCGTACCAAGCCGCTGTTCCTTTACGTGCCCTTCAACGGCGTGCACTCGCCGATGCAGGTGCCCGACTCCTACCTGAAGCCTTATGCGGCGCTCTCGGGCAGCCGTCAGAAGCTCGCGGGCATGCTGGCCGCGGTCGACGAGGCCATCGGACAGATCACCGAGGCGTTGGACAAGGCGGGCATGGGCAAGGACACCCTCATCGTGTTCTCGTCCGACAACGGCGGCCCTCCTCCCGGCATCAACACCCCCCTGAAGGGATTCAAGGGCTCGCTCTGGGAGGGCGGGACCCGGGCGGCGGCGTTCGTCACCTGGCCCGGACAGGTTCCGGCCGGAAAGAGACTCTCCCAGCCCATGCACGTCATCGACTGGTATCCGACCCTCATCGGCCTGGCCAAGGGCTCGCTTGAGCAGAAGCTCCCGATCGACGGACGCGACATCTGGCCCATGGTCACCAAGGGCGAACCCAACCCGCACGACTTCATCCTGAGCGTGCAGACGCCCAACCGTGCCGCCCTGCGCATGGGCGACTGGAAGCTGCTCAGCCTCAAGGGCGCGGTCGATGACGGCGAGGAGGATGCTCCCAAGAAGGCCGCCAAGAAGAAGGGCAAGGCGAAGGCGTCCGACCCGGTCAACGTCCAGCTCTTCAACCTGGCGCAAGACCCCTCGGAGTCCACCGACCTCGCCGCCAAGGAGCCGGAGCGTGTGAAGGAGATGTCCGCCAAGCTGGCCGAGCTGCTGAAGGACGCGGTGCCGGCGCGATGAAGTCAGCGCTCCTGCTGTCGCTCCTCGCCGCCGTCCTGCAGGGTGCGGAGCCGGTCGTCATCGCCCACCGCGGCGCTAGCGGCTACCTGCCCGAGCACACGCGCGAGGCCAAGGTGATGGCGCACGCCATGGGCGCCGACTACATCGAGCAGGACGTCGTGCTCTCCAGCGACGACGTCCCGATGGTGCTGCACGACGTGCATCTCGACACCACCACGGACGTCGCCCAGAAGTTTCCCGGTCGGCGGAGGGCGGACGGAAGATTCTACGCGATCGACCTGACCGCCGCCGAGATCGGCACGCTGGTGGCGACCGAGCGCTTCGATCCGCGCACCGGCGTGCAGGTCATGCCCGGACGATACCCGAAGGGCAGGGGCGTGTTCAGGGTGCCGACGCTTGAGTCGGAGCTTGAGCTGATCGCCGACCTTAACCGGAGCACCGGCCGCCGGGCGGGCATCTATCCCGAGCTCAAGGCGCCCGCCTGGCATCGCAAGCAGGGGAAGGACCTGGCCGGCATCGTCCTGCCCATTCTTCGCAAGCACGGCTATGCGACGAAGTCCGACCCCTGCTATGTGCAGTGCTTCGAATATGCCGAGGTGAAGCGTGTCCGGGAGGAGCTCGGCTGGAAGGGCGGCCTGATCATGCTGCTCGGCGGCACGAAGGGGACGGACGGGACGGATTTCACCCGCCTGAAGACCACGGAGGGCCTCAAGGAGCTGTCCGGGCTCGTGGACGGCATCGGGCCGTCCCTGACCGACGTCATCAAGCCCGGCGGCGTGACCGACCTTGTCGCCCGCGCCCATGCGGCGGGACTGAAAGTCCATCCTTACACGCTCAGGGCGGATGCGCTGCCCAAGGGCGTCAAGGACGTCCGCGAGGCCGTCGAGCTGGTCTTCTCCCGCGCCCGTGCGGACGGACTCTTCACCGATCATCCGGACAAGATCCTCTCCGCGATGCGCTGAGCATGAGCCTCCGCGCCATCATCCTGCTGGCGGTGTCAGCGTTGCTGGTCTCATGCGGGGCCGAAGACGCCACCCTGCCGAGAAAGGCCGGGGAGGCGCATCTTTCGGCGCTGCTTGATCAACCCTGGCTCAATTCGTGGCGTGGCGCGCGTCTGGCCGAGCTGCGCCTCGTGCGAACCAGGCAGGGACTGCCCTGGGGCGCCTCGCCCGACGCGTGGTGGGCCCGAATCGTCGGGCCCAAGGGCGGCAGCGGCCACATCGCCTGGGAGGCCGCGCCTTCCGGCCGCCTGCTCGAATTCTTCTTCGACGAACCCATGGCCTTCGCGACCGAGGATGCGGCCGCCCTTTCAGGAGTCCCGGCCCTGCAGCAGTTCCCCGTCACCACCTCCGCGGGAGTCGCCGCATCCGGTTGCGTCCCGACCGCCGGCGTGAGTCTCATGGAGTATTGGTTCCCCAGGGGCGCCTCCAAGTGGTCGTCAGGTCCGACGGAGACCTCGAAGGAGCGCATCCTGCGCATCCGTGAGCGACTTCAGTACCGCACCATCCCTGACGCCTACGGATTCACCGATGGGCGCATGTCGCTGACCGGGGCCTTCACCGAGGATCTTGCCCGCAACCTTTATCGCGACGCACGGGAGCGTGGCGTCGAGCTGTCCGTCGGCATGACCGAGTTCATGTTCGAGACCCTGCGTCGCGAGATCACCCTTGGCCGTCCCACCCTGGCGTCCTGCATCGTTCCCGTCCCCCAGAAGCCGGAGCTCACCTGGGGCCATGAAGTCGTCTGCGTCGGCTGGGCCAAGGTCGGCAAAGGACGTTTCGTCGGCGTCATCGACAATTTCTTTCCCGTCAGAAATCCCGGGGCGGTGAGGTGGATCGCCGAGGATAAGTTCCGGGAGATCGTGGTGTTGGGAGTGGTGCGTTAGCTGCGCGAGGAGATGCTAACGGAGGGTTAGTTGAACCGTTGAATGGTTGGCCAGTTGGCAAGAGGAGGGGAGGAGAGGCAGAGAGGCAAAGGGCTAGGGCCAGGGCTAGGGCTAGGGCTAGGTAG
Organism: Opitutia bacterium; assembly: GCA_046095205.1. Lineage (GTDB taxonomy): Bacteria > Verrucomicrobiota > Verrucomicrobiia > Opitutales > UBA953 > UBA953. The sequence goes on along the minus strand of JBJTIX010000170.1, from coordinate 194 downwards.
CAACATAGAGGCACGGGCACGAGCTGGCCAGTTGGCAAGAGGAGGGGCAGAGAGGCAAAGGGCTAGGGCTAGGGCTAGGGGCAGGTAGCAACATAGAGGCACGGGCACGAGCTGGCCGGCTGGCAAGTTGACACGTTGACAAGGGGGGCGTGAAGAGCCGCAGGGGACACGTGGGCACGGTGACACGGGGGGCA
>JBJTIX010000169.1:0-2411 GCA_046095205.1 Opitutia bacterium | reverse complement strand
GCGTAGTTCACGCGGTTCGGGGCGTCGACCGACTTGAAGAGCTCGCGGCCGGAGTCGGCCATCCAGGTGTCGTTCACCGCGTCGTTGCGGCGCGGGGTGACGCGGTAGATCTTGCCTTCGCGCGACCAGACGGTCGTGTTCGCGCCGGCGGAGGATTCGGTGTCGATGCTCGGTGTCTGCTTCAGGAACCAGACGCGCATCTTGAAGCGGAAGTCCGTGCTCGTGAGCGCGCCGACGGGGCAGATGTCGACCGTGTTGAGCGAGTAGTTGTTGTCCAGTTCGCGGCCCGGGAAGCAGGTCAGCGTGTGGTACGAGCCGCGGTTGACGAAGCCCAGGACGGGGTCCTTGGCGATCTCGCTGGAGAAGCGCACGCAGCGCGAGCAGAGGATGCAGCGTTCGTCGTCGAGCGTGACGCGGGGCCCGAGGCGGGTCTTCTTCGGCTTGGCGTTCTTCTCGTCGACGTAGCGCGAGTAGCCGCGGCCGTATTCGGCGGAGAACTCCTGCAGCTTGCACTCGCCGGCCTGGTCGCAGATCGGGCAATCGAGCGGGTGGTTGAGCAGGAGCATCTCCGTCACGCCTTCGCGGCAGGCCTTGACTCCGGGGGACTCGAGACGGACGTGCAGACCCGGGCTGACGTTGGTGGCGCAGGCGATCGCCGGCTTGGGCTGCCAGCCGATCTTCGGCTTGCCGTTCTCCATGACCACCTCGTTGGTGGCGCGGTCGCGGAGCGGCGAACCCAGCTCGACCAGGCACATGCGGCAGTTGCCGGCGACCGGGAGCTTGGGGTGGTAGCAATAGTGGGGGACTTCCTTGCCGATCTTGCCGAGGGCGTCGACCAGGTTGGCCCCGGCCGGGACTTGATGTTCGACACCATCGACGTTGATGGTGACCAGGGAAGGTTTGTTGTCCGTGACCATGGGTCGGGAAAGTTAACCGCAAGTTAGGGTACCCCCACCTCCCGCAAGGGGAAAGGCGGGAAAAGGGGCTTCTATTAGGGGTGGCGGAAGGCGAGGACCCGAGGACTTGTGGGCTGGAGGGCCGGAGGGATGGATTTTAAGGTAGGGACGGCTCTCCGAGCCGTCCGTCCGGGGCGGGTTCGGAGAACCCGCCCTACCTCTGTGTCGGGTAGGGATGCGATGACATCGCATCCGCTGGTATCTCGGTAGGGTCAGCACTGCGTGCTGACCTAGCCCGGCCGCCGCGCTGGGCTATTTTCCGGTTTGCATCACGACCCGTGGTTAATTTCATCTTCTGTAGGTGTGTAGGCCGACTCGCTCGGCCGAGATATCTCCCAACGGAGCGCGAAAGCGCTCCGTTTTCATTTGGAGTCTTGAATGTATAGCTCTGCGTTACGACGAAGCAGAGGAAGGCCAAGCCGGCCTTCAAATGTGGCCGAAGGGAGGATTTCTTGTTTACTCAGGTATGCTGAGAGGTCTGCCAGCTGCAGGAAATTACTATCACGTGAGTCCAGTCCGAACGGCAAATCGACAATCGTGCCGGCTATATCGGCGGGCAGCCTTCTGATAAGTTCTCGCTTGGGGGCAGTTCGATGGTCGTCGCAGATGACGATCAACCCGTTCGCAGGGCAAGCATTGCCGCCAGCTCTTTCGTCGGTAGCTTTCGCCAGCAACTTGGCCCAGGCATGCCTGAAGACATCTCCGTCGAGGCTCGCTTTATCTGCGACGATCCGAATCGGCCTGATGAGGAAAGCCGAATTGAGCTTCCAGCCGTTGTCTCATCGCCATGGTCGCTCGTCTAGCCTGGTGCCAATAGGCGTGATGGATCAGCAGTCCGCAGAGGATGAAATGGGAGCTGGATCCAGGTTTCGCACCGGTGTCGCCACTCTCATCCACATAGAGGAAATGCATGCCGTATCGCAGGGTCGGTTCCGATCTCGCGCAATGTCGTCGAACGGAGGTCGCTTCCTGGGTGGATTGCTGGGGCGTGAGGTAGGCGTGCCACTGCGTGGCGTCCTTTTTATTGGGTAGGGTTGAGCGGCCCGCTCAACCGTGAGGCTGACCGGGCCGGTCAGCCCTACCTACACCCGACTCGCTGCTGCGCCCAGCCGCCAACCGCTCACCGCTGATACCTGTTGCGGGTAGGGCCAGCCATCCTTGGCCGGCCGCGGCCGAGCAGGGATGCTCGGCCCTACCAGGGGTGCCAGGGTAGGGCGGTCATTGCCATGACCGCCGTTCGCCGAGGCACGTGCGTCGAGCCTGGCAAGATCACCGACGATCCGGACTCCGTCCGCCCACGGACGCGATGTCATCGCATCCCTACCTGCGGCGTGCCGCGAGCGGGGAAAGGCGGCGATGATTCCTTAATCTGGTTAAATATTCATAACAGTTTTTGGGTTTCTCTCGCTGTTTCTGGCTTTCAACTGGGTGCCACCGAACGATTGTTCTCCTAAT
>JBJTIX010000168.1:0-2510 GCA_046095205.1 Opitutia bacterium | reverse complement strand
GCCACGGGCACGCTGACCAAGTCGGGCGCTGGCACGCTCATCCTCTCCGGCGCCAACACCTTCGGCGGGGCCGTCACGATCTCGTCCGGCAATCTGCAGATCGGCGCGGGTTCGACGACGGGCTCGGTCGGCGCCGGCGCCATCGCCAACTCGGGCACGCTCGAGATCAGCCGCTCTGACAACCTGACCTTCGCCAACGTCATCTCGGGCACGGGCGCCTTCGTCAAGTCGGGCGCAGGCACGCTGACCCTCTCCGGCGCCAACAGCTACTCAGGAGCGACCACGGTCTCGGCCGGCGTCCTGACGGTCAGCCATGCGACGGCCTTGGGCACCTCGGCGGCAGGCACGGCGGTGGCCGCCGGCGCCACCCTCTCCCTGTCTGGCGGCATCACGGTCGCTACTGAAGCCCTTTCGCTCTCCGCGGGCTCCGGAGGCAGTTCGACCCTCAACAATGCCGGAGGAGCCAACATCTGGTCGGGCAACCTGACCGTCGATACGGGCGCGGACGCCGTCAATCGCGCCCTGTTGAACAGCGACGCCGGGGTGCTGACCATCAGTGGCAACATCAACCTGAGCGCCGGAACCCAGGACTTCGTCCTCCGAGGCGATGGTGACGGCGTCATAGGCGGCCAGATCACCGGTTCACAGCGCCTCTTCAAGAGTTCGACCGGTGCCGGAACTTGGACGCTAAGCGGTGACAATTCCGCCACCTTCACGGGAAGGATTTCTGTCGGCAACGGCGCCATCCAGATCGCCTCCGAGTCGAATCTCGGAGCCACGCCTGCTTCGTTCGTGTCCAATCAGCTCACGCTCGGCGGTTCTTCCGCCCAGGGCTCCTTGCGGACGACTGCCAGCCTTTCACTCAGCGCCAACCGCGGTGTGGCCCTGGGCTCCGCGGGGGGCGCGTTCGATGTGGCCGCGTCGACCTCACTTGCGGTGAATTCCGTCGTGTCCGGTTCCGGGGCTCTCTTCAAGCAGTCGGCAGGCACGCTGACCCTCTCCGGCGCCAACAGTTACTCAGGAGCGACCTCGGTCAGTGCCGGCGTGCTGGCGGTCAGCCATGCGACGGCCTTGGGCACCTCGGCCGCAGGCACCACGGTCACCGGCGGCGCCAACGGCGCCTCGAGCCTCCGCCTCCAGGGAGGCATCACGGTCACCGGTGAATCGCTTGCGCTCACGGTGACTGCTGATACCACCGGCAACGCCGCGCTGGTGAACGCTTCTGGCAACAACATCTGGACCGGGAACATTACCCTCAACACGGGAACCGACCCGACATACCGCGCGCGTTTCACTTCTGAAGCAGGTCTCCTCACGGTCAGCGGCAACGTCTCGTTCGCAGGAACGGGCACCAGGGCCTTCGTCTTCGGCGGCGCCGGCGCCGGCTTGATCAGCGGACAGATTTCCGGATCCCTGCCGCTCTTCAAGGACGGCGGCGGTACCTGGACGCTGTCCGGCAATAACACCGGGTTCTCGGGCGTGGCTACCATCGGGAACGGCGTGCTGGAAATATCCTCCGAATCCAACCTGGGTGCGACGCCGGCCTCGTTCGCCGCCGCGCAGCTGACTTTGGGCAGCGGCGCTTCCAATCAGGGCACCTTGAAGACCACCGCGACCACCTCCCTGAGCGCCAATCGCGGCGTCACGCTGGCCAGCGGAGGCGGCGCCTTCGATGTCGCCGATGCGACGACCTTTACCGTCGACTCCGTTGTCACGGGAGCCGCTGCTCTTGCCAAGCAAGGCGCCGGCAACCTGGTGCTTTCCGTGGGCAACTCCTACTCGGGAGCCACCTCGGTCACCCAAGGCGTCTTGACGGCTTCCAATGCTCTGTCACTCGGCACTTCGGCCGGAGCGACGTCGGTCACTTCCGGCGCGGAACTTCGCCTGCAGGGCGGTATCTCCATCGCCTCCGAAGCGGTCACGCTCAACGGCGACGGTATCTCCTCCGGCGGCGCTCTCCGCAACCTGTCCGGCGACAACGCCCTCGGCGGTGCGATCACCCTGGCCTCCGCCAGCCGCATCAATTCCGACGACGGCACGCTGACGCTCACCGGCGGCATCACTTCGACCAATCTTGGCCTTACGGTGGGAGGCGCCGGCAACGTCACCGTGAGCACCACCGGCCTGTCGCTCGGCACGGGCACGCTGACCAAGGATGGCGCGGGAACCTTCACCATCGCGGCCGCGAACACCTTCGACGGCGCCATCACGATCTCGGCCGGCAAGCTGCAGGTCGGAGCGGGCTCGACGACGGGTTCGGTCGGGGCGGGCGCTATCAGCAACTCGGGCACGCTGGAGATCAATCGTTCCGACGCACTGACCTGCGCCAACGTCATCACGGGCACGGGCTCCTTCATCAAGTCCGGCGCGGGCAACCTCACGCTCTCCGGAGCCAACGCCGTCACGGGCGCGACCACGGTCTCGGCCGGGGACCTGACCGTCGATTCGGGCGCCCTCGCCGGCACCTCCGGCGTGACGGTCAACGACGCCATCCTCACGGCCGTCAACTT
>JBJTIX010000167.1:0-3947 GCA_046095205.1 Opitutia bacterium | reverse complement strand
ACGAGGCCCTTGTCCATCTCGGCCGTGCGGGCCTCGAGGTCGGCCAGGTCGGCGCGGAGCCAGACGGCGCTGGCGGAGGATTCACGCAGGGCGTAAAGCGCCTTCTGCAGCGCGTTGAGCTCGAGGCCCCGGACCTTGGAGTGTTCGGCGCGCCGGGCGACGATGGCGGGGCGCTCCTTCTCGGGAACCGTGTCATGCTTCACCTTGAGGTCCGCCCGCTCCTTCTCGATGCCGGCGATCTTCGCGCGCATGGCGGCGACGGCGGCCTCGGCCTCCGCGGAAGCCTTGCGGGCCGCCGACTCGGCGGGCGTCGGCTCCGTCACCGGGCTGGCGGCCACCAGCGCCTCGCGTTCGGCGATGCGGCGCTCGGTCGCGGTGACACGGTCGGCTAGTTTGGGGGGATTGGAGGAGACCTGCGCGGCGGACTGACCGTTCGTGAGGTCGATGAACTTGACCTCGCCGAGCCAGTTGCCGGAGACGGCGGACTTGCCGTCGTGCAGCGCCACGACCGAGGAGACCACGTCTCCCTGCGGCTGGGATTCGCCGAGCTTCTTGCCGTCCACCGCCCAGAGGGCGACCTTGCCGTCCTGTCCCGAGGTGACGATGCGTCCGTCGGGCGTGAAGGAGACCGACTCGACGCCGCCGCCGTGGGCGGACCAGTTGGCGACGCGCTTGCCGGTCTTCATCTCCCAGACCGAGACCGTGCCGTCGGCCGAGCAGCTCGCCAGCACGTTGGAATCGGCGCGCCAGCAGAGGCCGGTGACGGACTTCTGGTGCGAGCCCAGGTTGAAGAACTCCCCGCCGTTGTCGGCCTCCCAGACCATCACGTTGCCGTTGCGGTCGGAGGTCGCGAGCAGGATGCCGTCCGGGCTGAAGTCGGCGCCGGTGACCCACTCCGTGTGCTTGGAGATGACGTAGAGCTCCTCGCCGGAGGTCACGTCGTAGCACTTCACCTTCTTCGAGTTGGTGCCGAAGACCACCTTGCGGTGGTCGGGGCTGATGTCGGCCGACATCAGCTGGTCGAACTCCTTGCCGACCTCCGCGATGCGGCGCCCCGTGCGCACGTCCCAGACCACCGCGTGGCCGAGCTTGCCGCCGCGGCCTCCGCCGAGGATGAGCAGCGAGCCGTTGGCGCTGAACTTGAGCGAACGCGCGTAGCCCTCGGGATAGGGCAGCACGCCGGCGAGCTCGCGCGATTCGGTGTCGTAGAGGAGGATCTGCTTCTGGGCGGCGACGGCGAGGAGCGAGGTCCAGGGGCTCGCGGCCATGGCGACGACCGCGGTCGTGCGGGGCGTGACGACGACGGGCTCGAGCAGCACGTGCTCGGGACGGGCGGCGGGGCCTTCGGGCTTGCCGGCCGATCCGGTGACCGCGAGCTCGACCTTCGGGCGGTTCGACTTGCGGGCCACGCTGTTCTTGGACTGCAGCGCGCCTCCCTCGATCCACTTGGCGAGCGTGGCGAGGTCCTTGGCGTCGAGCGGGGCACCCTCCGGCGGCATGAACGGCTCCTCCTTCTTGGCGCTGCAGGTCCAGAGGCGGCTGGCGGAGGGGTTGCCCGGGTCGATGACGGAGCCGCCCGAACCGCCGTCGATGAGGCCGGCGTAGCTGGTCATCTCGAGCCCGCCCTTCTTCTTGTCGGGGTTGTGGCAGGAGAAGCACTTGTTCTCCAGCAGCGGCCGGATGTGGTCGTCGTAGGTCAGCTTGTCCTGGGCGTGGGCGGACGTTCCCACGCTGAGCAGGGCGGCGCAGACGAGGGACCGGCGGCTGAGCGGACGGACGGGCATGACGCGGAGGTCAGTGGTTGAAGTAGAACTCCTTGGAGTTCATGAGCGCCCAGAAGGCGTCCTCCAGTACGGCGACGCGGCTCTCGGGCTCGGCGGCGACCGACTTCATCACGGCGGCGGTCTCGGCGGGCAGCGGGCGCCGGCCGAAGACGCGCATGAAGAGCTCCTCGATGATCTCGGGGTCCTTCTTGCCGGCGGCGACGAGGTTCTCGACGACCTTGCCGCGGCGGATGCGCTCGTTGAGCGCGTCGCCGTTCATCAGGTGCAGCGCCTGCGAGAGCGAGGGGTCGGTCTTCACCTCGGTCGAGGCGACGGACTCGCGCTTGGCGCGGCCGAAGGTCGTGAGGAAGTAGTTGGACACCGCGCCGTCAGCGATCTGCACCGCGCGGGCTCCGAGCGGGAGGCCCTGGAACTTGTTCGGGGTCTCGGTGATCTGCGAGATGGCGTCGAGCAGGACCTCGGCGCGCACACGGCGCACCTGCGAGCGGGCGAAGTTCAGGCGGTAGCCGGCGTTGGTCTCGTTGGTCTTGGAGCTGCGCTGGTAGGCGGCCGAGAGGACGATGTCGCGCACGATGCGGCGGAAGTCGTAGTTGTACTCGGTCAGGCGCCTGGCCAGCTCCTCCAGCAGCTCGGGGATGGAGCGCGGGTTCGAGATGCGGACGTCGTCGACGGGGTCGACGATGCCCACGCCGAAGAAGTGGGCCCAGACGATGTTCGCGAGGTTGCGCGCGAAGTAGGGGTTGCGGGGCGAGGCGATCCATTCGGCCAGCACCTTGCGGCGGTCGTCACCCGGCTTGAGGTCGGGCTCCTCGGCGCCGAGGAACTTGGGCTTCACGGACTTCTTCGTGAGGAAGTGCTGCGATTCACCGCCGCGGCTGTTGAAGATCACCACCTCCTGGGGGTCGTCGGTGGTCTTGCGGCCGATCTGCGCGAAGAACGCGTTGAAGCCGTAGTAGTCGTCCATCGTCCAGCGGTCGAACGGATGGTTGTGGCACTGGGCGCACTGCAGGCGCATGCCCATGAAGACCTGGGCGACGTTCTCGGAGAGCTTCAGGCGGTCCAGCTCGTTCTGGTAGTAGTTGACGGGCGGGACGGAGACGGTGCCGCCGCTGGCGGAGAGGAGCTCGACGACGACCTTGTCGATCGGGACGTTCTTGCCGATGCGGTCGGCCAGCCAGTTGTAGTAAAGCAGGGCGTTCTTGTAGAACGGCGGGGCGTTGTTGCCCTGGTTGATGCCGGAGCGGATCTGCAGGAGCTCGGACCACTTCATCACCCAGAGCTCGGTGAACTCCTTGCGCTGCAGCAGGGCGTCGACGAGCTTGGCCCGCTTGTCCGGGGACTTGTCGGCCACGAAGGCGCGGACCTCCTCGGGCTTCGGGTAGACGCCGACGACGTCGATGTGCACGCGGCGCACGAAGGTCTCGTCGTCGCAGAGTCCGGAGGGCAGGATGCGGAGGCGGTGGAGGCGCTCGTTTACCGCCTTGTCGACGTAGTTGAACTCCTCGGACTTGGGACGCTCGTACTGCAGGTTCTTCGGGATGACGATGAACTGCGCGGTGATGCTGAAGACGTTGAAGCGGGCCAGGACGAAGGCCGCGCCGCGGTCGCCCGACTTGACGAGGCCGCCCTTGGAGACGGAGGCGACGGGGTCGTTGTTGGAGCTGAAGACGACGAGGTCGGTCACGTCGCGGTCGGTGCCGTCGGAATACTTCGCGCGGACGGTGATCTGCTGGGTCGAGCCCACGCCCTCGAGCACGGCCTGGGACGGGAAGATCTCGATGCCGGTGACGTTGGCGACGTCAGCCGGGTCGTCCTTGGCGCCGTTGGTGATCCACTCGAGGATGACCTTGTTGTAGGCGGAGTCGGCGTCGTAGAGCTTGTTGCCCGAGTGGGGCACGGCGCCGACGGCCTTCTCGACGAGGGTGCTCTCCTCGGGGATGGCGAGGTTGATGCGGCGGCCGACCATCTCGCGGGTGAGGCGCACGTAGTCGCCGGCGGGGTCCATGCCGAAGAGCGAGAGGCGGAAGCCGTCCTTGCCGCGGGCGGAGCCGTGGCAGCCGCCGCTGTTGCAGTTGGAGCGCATGAACACCGGCATCACGTCGAGGCGGAAGGAGACCGCGCGGTCCTTGAGGCCGTCCTTGACCGAGACGGGCGCCTTGGCGG
>JBJTIX010000166.1:0-5351 GCA_046095205.1 Opitutia bacterium | reverse complement strand
CGATGGGGGCGTCGACGAAGACTTCGATGAAGGGGTGGTTCTTGAGCGTGGCGCGGGCCTTCGCGCGGTCGGCCGCGAGGGGCGCGATGAGGGTGACCAGCGCGATCTGGCCGGCGTTGGCGTGGAGTCCCGCCACCGCGGCGGCGCGGCGGACGCTTTCGGCGCGGTCGGCGGCGGAGAAGCCGAGGTCACGGTTGAGTTCCGTGCGGAGGTCGTCGCCGTCGACACGGACGACGTTGCGTCCGCCGTCGAAGAGACGGCGCTCGACCAGCTCGGCCACGGTCGCCTTGCCGGAACCGGACAGGCCGGTGAACCAGACCACCGCGGGCGGGTGGCCGGCGCGGGCGGTGCGTTCCGCCGGGGTGACCTTGCCGGAGCCCTTGGAGTCCTCGGACCTGGCCTCCAGGATGATGCCGCCGCCGTGGATGCGTCCGCCGTCCTCCAGCGCGAAGCGTCCCGTGACGGGGCACTCGTGATGCAGGTCGAAGGCGATCGGCCGGGTGGCGCGCACGACGATCTCGCAGATCGAGTCGCGGGGGACCGAATCGGAGGGGGCGGACTGAAGCGTGGAGGCGTCCGTGACCTTCTCAATCTTGGCCACCACCGCCTCGACGTTCTGCGTCAGCAGGCGCAGGCGGTAGGTCTTGGCGGGCACCAGAGGCTCCTTGCCGAGCCAGAAGACCCGGGCGCGGAACTCACGGCCCACGCGGGGCTGGGTGGCGGCGTGCGAGGCGATCTGGCCTCGCTCGACGAAGATCTGCTCGGTCAGCGTGACGCTGGCGGAGCCGCCCGTGCCGACCACGTCGCGGGAGGGCCCCGGCCAGTCTTCGAAAGTCCTGGCCACGCTGCGCCGGCCGCCGGGCTGGAAGACCAGCTCGTCGCCGGGTCGGATGGCGCCGGCCTCGACGCGTCCGGCCACGATGCGGCGGTGGTCGACGCGGTAGAGGTCGGAGACCGGCAGGCGCAGGGGCAGGCCGGTCAGGTCGTCCTCGTGCGCGAAGGTGTCGAGCGCCTCGGTGACCGTCGGGCCCTTCCACCAGGACATCTTGGCGGAGCGTTCCACGACGTTCTCGCCGTGCTTGGCCGCGATCGGGATGAAGTGGGCGGCCTGCAGCCCGAGCGACTTCAGGAACGCGGAGTATTCGGCGACGATCCTGCGGTAGGTCTCCTCGGAGTGCTTCACGAGGTCCATCTTGTTGACCAGCACCACCAGCTGGCGGACGCCGAGCAGGGAGAGCAGGAACGCGTGACGGCGGGACTGGTCCATGACGCCTTCGTGCGCGTCGATCAGGAGCAGCGCGGCGGAGGCCGAGGCGGCGCCGGTCACCATGTTCTTGAGGAACTCCTTGTGGCCGGGGGCGTCGATGATGGCGTAGGCGCGCTTCTTCGTGCGGAAGAAGATGCGCGTCGTATCGATGGTGATGTTCTGCTCCTGCTCCTCGATCAGCGCGTCGAGGAGGAAGGCGTACTCGAACTCCATGCCTTCGGAGGCGCAGTTCTTCCGGACCTGCTCGATCTTACCGTTGGGCAGCGAGTCCGTGTCGTGGAGCAGCCGTCCGACGAAGGTGGACTTGCCGTGGTCGACGTGGCCGACGACGACCACGTGCATCTTGCGCTGGTCTTCGGCGGGCGCGGCCTGGGCCGCGGCGGGGAGGGTGGAAGGGGAGGTGGACATGGTGCCGAAAATCACATGAAGCCCTTGGCGCGCAGCTCCTGCATGGAGTTGCGTCCGACGTGGTCCTGGGCGCGGCCGGCGCGTTCGCTGACCTTGGTGCGGCGCAGCTCCTCGATGACCTCGTCGATGTTCGAGGCGTCGCTGTCCACCGGGTGCGTGATCGGGTGGCAGCCGAGGGAGCGGTAGCGCTTGCCGTTGCGGGAGTAGTAGAGCGTCGGGTTGGGGATGTTCTCGCGGCGGATGTACTCCCAGATGTCGAGCTCGGTCCACTCCAGCAGCGGCTGGACGCGGATGTGGCCGCCCTCCGGGGCGACGCTGGCGAACTGGCCCCAGAACTCCGGCGGCTGGTCCCTGTAGTCCCAGGTGCTGTCCGCCGTGCGCGGGGAGAACCAGCGCTCCTTGGCGCGGGTCGGGTCCTCGTCGCGACGGATGCCGGTCACGAGCGCGTCCCACTTGTAGTCGGCGAGGGCCTGCTTGAGCGCGACGGTCTTGAGCTCGTGCGTCACGGTCACCGGATCGTGCGTGGCGTAGCCGACGCCGCGGCGGATCGCGTCCTCGTTGATGCGCACGATCAGGTCGATGCCGTGGATGGCCTTTGCCTTCTCCCGGAACTCGTACATTTCCGGAAACTCGTACGTGGTGTCGATGTGGAGGAGCGGGAAGGGGATCTTCCCGCTGAAGGCCTTGCGGGCGAGCCAGATGAGCACGTTGGAGTCCTTGCCCATCGACCAGGGCATGCAGACGGAGCGGACGTTCGCGAAGGCCTCGCGGAACACGTGCATCGAGGTCTGTTCGAGGCGGGTCAGGTGGTCGTTCTGTGCGGTGCGGGACATTTTATTTAAAAAGATTGGGACAGGGATGGGAGAATCACTTCTTGGTGCGGGTGTGGAGGCCGCATTCGCGCTTGTCGAAGCCGGGCCAGCGGCCGCCGCGTTCGTCGCCGCCGGAGCTGGGCACGGTGCAGGGGGCGCAACCGATGGAGCGGTAGCCGCGGTCGATGAGGGGGTTGTGGGGCAGGCCGTTCTTCGCGAGGTATTCGCGCACGCGTTCCTTGCTCCAGTCCACGAGCGGGTTGAGCTTCCAGACGTCGGTGCCGTCGGGACGGCCGGCCAGGCTAAGGAGGGGCGTGGAGGCGCGTTCGGCGCTCTGGTCGCGACGGAGGCCGGAGATCCAGAGGTCGAGGCCGAAGAGCCGGCGGCCGAGGGGCTGCACCTTGCGCAGGTCGCAGCACTTCTCCGGGTCGCGCTTCCACAGTTCGGGGCCGTGCGAGGCCGCCTGCTGCTCGACGGTCTGCTCCGGCCGCACCTCGTCGACCTTGATGCCCAGGAGGCGCTCGATCTCGGCCTGGAAGGCGAGCGTCTCCGGGAAGAGGAGGCCGGTGTTCAGCGTGAAGGCCCGGATGGGGAGGCCGGCGGTCTTGGCGAGGTGGAGGATGACGACCCCGGCGGGCTGGAAACTGGTCCCGATGCCCGCGCGGTCGCCGAAGGTGTCATGCGCCCAGCGCAGACGGTCCTCGGCGGACAGCCCGTTGAGGCGTCCTTCGAGTTCCGTGAGCTGCGATGGGTCAGGCAGGGCCATCCGGTTCAGGCCTGCGGTGCGGCGGCGGGCCAGATGGGGGCGGCGTCGGCCCAGTCGCCGAACGCCTGGCCGGCGCGGCGCTCCTTGGCGTACTGCTGGAACAGTCCGCCCACCAGGTTGGGGATCTCGTCGTAGGCGACCGACTCGCGGTAGAGGCGGGCGAGGCGGGTGCCTTCGCGGTTGCCGCCGAGCATCACGTTGTACTTGCCGGGGGCCTTGCCCACGAAGCCGATCTCGGCGTTGTAGGGCCGGGCGCAGCCGTTCGGGCCGCCGGTCCTGCGGACGACCAGCTCTTCGCCGCCGAAGCCGGCGGCCGACTGCGCCTGTTCGAGGCGGTCGAGCAGGGCGGGGAAGACGCGTTCGGATTCCGCGAGGGAGAGGCCGCAGGTGGGCAGGGCGGGGCACGCCATGCCGCGTCCCTTGACGAGCCCCGGACTGAAGACCGAGGAGCAGCCGTGGTCCCGCAGGACCTGCTCGAGGGCGGCCTTGTCTGAATCCTTCACGTCCGAGAGGATGAGGTTCTGGGTCGCGGTGAGGCTGAAGGTCGGGGCGAACTTCTCCGCGATGACGCGGAGGGCGGTCTTGAGCCTGTAGTCGCCGGCGTCCTTGACGCGTCCCGTCTCGATGAAGAGCCCGAGGAACCACTTGCCGTCGGCCTGCTTCGTCCAGCCGAAGGCGTCGCCCTGGCCCTTGAAGAGGAAGGACTTCGCGGCGGGCAGGGGCGCGCCGAGGTGCTTCGCGAGCTCGGCGCGGAACCATTCCACGCCCTTCTCCTGCAGCACGTACTTGATGCGGGCGTGTTTGCGGTCCGTGCGGTCGCCCCAGTCGCGGTGAATCCTGATGACCGCCTCGCCGACGGCGACGACCTGTTCGCGGGTGAGGAAACCGATGACGTCGGCAAGGCGCGGGTAGGTCGCCTTGTTGCCGTGGGAAGTGCCGAGGCCGCCGCCGACGAGCAGGTTGTAGCCAACCAGCTTGCCGCCTTCGACGATGGCGACGAAGCCCATGTCGTTGGTGAAGATGTCCACGTCGTTGTTCGGCGGGATGGCGAAGCCGGTCTTGAACTTGCGGGGCAGGTAGGTCTTGCCGTACAGCGCGTCCACCGGGGCTCCGCTGTCATCGAGGTCCGCGGGCGGAGGCAGGTAAGGGTTGGCCTGGTCGACCGCGGCGCGAGCCTTGACGATCTTGTCGCCGAGCCCGAGGTCCACCTGCACGCCGTCCACCCAGATCGAGTGGTAGGCCGTCGTGCGGGGCAGGAGCGCCTTGGTGAGCGTGAACGCGTCGTCCTCGACCGCCTGCGTGACGGCGTCGACCGGGGGATTCGAGGGAGCCGTGACGTTGCGGTTCACGTCGCCGCAGGTCGCCAGGGTGGAGGAGAGGGCGTCGTTGATCGACTTGATGAGCGGACCGATTCCCTGCTGCACCACGCCGTGGAACTGGAAAGTCTGGCGGGACGTGATGCGCAGCGTGCCGTTGGCGAACCGACCGGAAAGGTCGTCGTACACCAGGTACTGGGCCGCGGGGACGATGCCGCCCGTCTGCCGCGTGCGTACCATGACCGAGAAGACCTTGCCCGTCTTGCGCTTGTCGCGGTCATCCTGCTGGTAGATGCCGTGGAACTTGATGAACTGCTCGTCGTCGCCGCTGAAACGGTCGGCGGCGGGGTTGGCCAACGTCTCCCGGATCGTGCCGGACAGGTCCGGTTTGTCCGCCTTGAGGAGTTCGTTCTTGGTCAGGGGCTTCTCAGCGGGTTTATCCATGGTGATTTAATACTTGATAACCTTACCCATGATTACAAGATAAGGTCAAGTTTAAAGAAATGGTAAATTCCAACTTCAGTCGGGTGGTGTTCGTGGGGGCGGGGCCTGGGGCCGCCGACCTCATCACCGTCCGTGGACTGAAGCTCCTTCGGGCGGCCGACACGGTCATCCATGATTCGCTGCCGGGAGATGCATTACTTGCGGAAGCCCGATCTGACGCCCGTCTGGTGGCCGTCGGCAAGCGTTGCGGTCAGCACTCGATGACGCAGGACGAGATCAACGCATTGCTTGCACGTGAAGCCATTTCAGGCGGTCTCATCGTCCGTCTCAAGGGCGGC
>JBJTIX010000165.1:0-3450 GCA_046095205.1 Opitutia bacterium | reverse complement strand
TCTCGGAGTCGGGGTCGGGGAAGTCGAACTCCGTGGCGCGCCGGGATCCGCAGCCAGCGAAGAGCAGGGCCGAGAGCAGCAGGACGACGTGCCTGGAGTGGAACCTCATGACGGTTTCGGGAGGCGCGCGGCGCACGCCCTCCGCGTTCAGTAGCGCAAGGCTGCGGACAGCGTCAGCGTGTTGGAGCTGAAGTTGCTGGCGGAGTTGCCGGCAATGCGCGAGGCCGTGAAGTTGTAGCCGGCGTTGAAGGTCAGGTGGTCGTTGTACTTGAAGTCGGCTCCGAGCGTGTAGACCATCGTGGCGACGTCGGTGGTGACGCCGGCGTTGAGCGCGCCGGTCTCGTTGCGGGTCACGGAGAGGTTGAAGGTGAGCCCCTCGCCGGAGTTCATGTTCATGCCGTAGGTGTAGGCCGTCGAATCGTTCTGTCCGCCCGTGGAGGAGGCGGTGACGTCGCGGGACAGCGTGAGGCTGTGGCTGAGACGCTCGGTGAGCGTGTGGTTGAGCGAGACGGACCAGGAGGGGACGCTGTCGGAGGCGGCGCCTTCGTTCTGGAATTCAAGCCAGCCGAGGCGGGCGGTGGCGCTCAGCTTGCCGGACTCGGTGAGCTGTCCGCGGGTGGTGAGGCCGTAGAAGTCCTTGTTGAGGCGGCCCGGGAGCGCGGGGCGCAGCGCGCCGCTGGAGTCGAAGTAGGGGGCGGCGGAGTAGTCGGCCTGTTCGCGCTGGTAGCGGAAGCCGAACCAGAGCTTCTCGAAGGCCTGGTACTCGATGTCGAGCGGGACGGAGACCGTGTCGGTCTCAGTCAGGGCGTTGGTGTTGAAGGTCTGGAGCGCCCCGTTGACCACGATGGTCGGATCCTTGTAGTGGTTGTAGGCCCGGGAGGCGCCGAGCTTGACCTGCATCTTCTCGGTAAGGCGGTATTCGGCGTTGATGGACTGGTTGTAGTTGGCCTGACGCAGCAGGTTGGCGCCGATGACGGCCCCGGTGATCCCCTGGGTGGCGAGGTCGTCATTACGGGCGGTCTCGCGGTAGGAGGCGTCGATGCTGACCGTCAGCGGGCCGCCGGTGGAGAGGCGGGCCTTGGCGGAGAGGAAGTCGCGCACGTCGTCGAGGTCGCTGAGGTCTGAGTCCGCGAACTGCACGAAGCCGCGGCGGGCGAGCAGGATGAGCTCCAGGCCGGTCTCACGGCCGTACTCGAGGGTGATTCCGGGGCTGATGGTGAAGAAGGTGGCGGAGACGCCGGTCGCCTGGGAGTAGAGGTTGTCGGTGGTCTCGACCGCGAGGGACGAGTCGGTGAAGATGTCCAGGTCGTCGCCGACCTGGATGAGGGGCGAGGTGGGCATCCAGGACACGGCCGCGGAGGCGGAGGCGGCGAGGGTGAGGGCGGAGGCCGCGATGAGGAATCGAGACATGGTTCAACGGGGTTAGAGGCAGATAGATACCCCCTCCGAACAGGGGCTTCAACCCCCAAAAGGGCCCAGAAAGCAAAAAGCCCCGCCTCCGACGGGGCGGAGACGGGGCTGTTGACGACGGCCCGGATCAGGCCTTCTGGGCGGCCGGGAAGACCCGGATGCGACGGTAGGCGGGCAGACCGGTTCCGGCGGGGACCAGGTGGCCCATGATCACGTTCTCCTTGAAGCCCGTGAGCAGGTCGCGCTTGGCCATGGTGGCGGCGTCGGTGAGCACCCGGGTCGTCTCCTGGAAGGAGGCGGCCGAGATGAACGACTCGGTCTCGAGCGAGGCCTTGGTGATGCCGAGCAGGATGGGTTCGGACTCGGCGACCTGCCCTCCCCGCTCGCTGATGGAGCGGTTGACGCGGGTGAGCACCGTGCGGTCCACCTGTTCGCCCCAGAGGTAGTCGGAATCGCCGGGCTCGGTGATGCGGACCTTGCGGAGCATGCGGGCCACGATGATCTCGATGTGCTTGTCGTTGATGACGACGCCCTGGGTGCGGTACACCTTCTGAATCTCGTTGATGAGGTAGTCCTGGACGCGGGACTGGCCGAGGATGTCGAGGATGTCGTGGGGGTCGACCGCGCCTTCGGTGAGGGCCTGGCCCTGCTTCACCTTCTCGCCCGGCGTGACGATGATGTGACGGCCATGCGGGATGAGGTGCTCCTCCTCCCGGCCGACGGAGTCCTTGACGATGATGCGCTTCTTTCCGCGGACGGCGGTGCCGGCCTCGATGACGCCCTCGATCTTGGCGATCTCGGCGGCGTCCTTCGGAGGACGGGCCTCGAAGAGCTCGGAGATGCGGGGCAGACCGGCGGTGATGTCCTGCGTCTTGGCGGCCTGGCGGGGGATGATGGCGAGCTTGGAGCCGCGGACGACGTCATCGCCCTCCTCGACTACCACGCGCGCGCCCGGAGGAATCGACTGGTTGCTGACCACCTTGCCGCTCTTGTCGACGATGAGGATGCGGGGATCCTGCTCGTCGGAGTGTTCCGTGACGTACTTGAAGAAGGCGCCGCTGGAGGGGTCGCGCTCCTCGGGGTAGGTGACGCCGGAGGTCATGTCCGCGTACCGGACCTTGCCCTCGACGCTGGCGATGATCGGCGACTCGTTCTTGTCCCACTTGGCGAGGAGGGTGCCCTTCTCGACCTTCTTGCCGTCGCGGACGAAGATCACGGAGCCGCCCTTGATGGCGTACTCCTCGAGCTTCTGGCCGGCGTCGCCGAGGATCTGGACGAAGCCGGTGTTGTTCGTGGCGACGAAGCCGCCTTCGATCTCCACGCCGACGACGTCGACGTAGACCAGCTTGCCCGCGCCGCGGGAGGTGTAGGAGGGCTCCTTGAGCGTCGAGGCGACGCCGCCGATGTGGAACGTGCGCATCGTGAGCTGGGTGCCCGGCTCGCCGATGGACTGGGCGGCGATGATGCCGACCGCGGTGCCGCGCTCGACCATGCGACCCGTGGACGGGTCGAGGCCGTAGGCCTCGGGCGGGATCGAGTTGACGTTCATGTGCGTGAGGGGCGAGAGCACCTTCACGCGTTCGATGCCGCCGACGCCCTCGATCCGGCGGGCGGTCTGCTCGGTGATGAGCTCGCCGGCCTTGGCGATGACCTCGGTCGGGTCGTTGGGATTGGTGACGTCCTCGGCCGGGCAGCGTCCGACGATGCGTTCGGCCAGGGAGACGAGGAGCTCGTCGCCCTCGTAGATGGCGGCCTTGAAGACGCCGTTGGGGAGACGGACTGTGACGCGGTCGACGCCGGCGTCGCGCAGGCGGCCGACCACCTCCTCGGTGAGGATGGAGCCGGACTTGGCGAGGGCGCGGCCTCCGCTGGACGGGGTCACGTCGTCGGCCAGGTGGCGGCCGATCACCAGCTCCGAGAGCACGACCACCTCGGCGGCGGGAGCGTGGTCGGAGGAGTCGGTGTCGTTGAAGTCCATGGCCACGTCGCAGAGCTTGCGGGTCATGTAGCCGGCGTCGGCGGTCTTGAGCGCCGTGTCGG
>JBJTIX010000164.1:0-2032 GCA_046095205.1 Opitutia bacterium | reverse complement strand
AGCTGGCGGGGCAGGCCGTCTGCGCGCTCGTCGCCCTGGGCGTGCTCCTCCTCGACCCCGCGCGCCGCGAGGCCGCGGCCGAGATCTGGCTGCCGGTCCTGAACGGCCCCGTCTGGAGCGGCGATTCGCTCGGACTTCCCTTCGCCGTGTGCGCCGCGGTGGCGGGCGCCTTCTTCGTGCTCGTCTGCGTCGGCTGCTCGAACGCGGTGAACCTCACCGACGGGCTCGACGGCCTGGCCATCGGCTGCGTCATCATCGTGACCCTCGTGCTCGGGGGCGTCGCCTACCTGGCCGGGCACCGCGAGCTGGCCGAGTACCTCCGCATCTCGCACGTCCCGGGCGCCGGCGAGCTCGCCGTCCTCTGCGCCGCGCTGGTCGGCGGCGGGCTGGTCTTCCTCTGGCACAACTCCGCGCCCGCCGAGCTCTACATGGGCGACGTCGGCGCGCTCGGCCTCGGCGGCGTCCTCGGCGCGGTGGCCTGCCTCATGCACCAGCCCTTCCTCCTCGCCATCGTGGGCGGGGTGTTCGTCGTGGAGGCCCTCTCGGTCATCGTGCAGATCGCCTACTTCCGCCGCACCGGCGGCCGGCGCATCTTCCTGATGACGCCGATCCACCACCACTTCCAGAAGAAGGGCTGGCCCACCACCAAGTTGGTCGTGCGGTTCTGGATCCTCTCCTTCCTCTGCGGCCTGCTCGGGCTGCTCTCCCTCAAGCTGCGATGACCGACTTCCCCGAGTCCCTCCGCCGCCGCCTCGCCCGTCCCGCCGCCGTGCTGGGCGGCGCGATCAGCGGCGCCGCCGTGGCGGAGGCGCTCGCAGCCGGCGGCTTCGCCTCGGTCATCTACGACGAGAAGGGCGAGAACCGCGACTTCGGCCCCGAGGAGGCCTCGCGTCACGACCTGCTCGTGTACAGCCCCGGCTTCCCGCAGTCGCATCCGTGGCTGCTCGTGGCGCGGCGCGCCGGGCTGCCCTGCCTGTCCGAGCTCGACTTCGGCGCGCTGCTCTGGACCGGGCCCGCCGTCGCGGTCACCGGCACCAACGGGAAGACCACCCTGACCGAGTTCCTCTCGTTCGCCTTCAAGCGCGCGTCGCTGGACGCCGTCGCGTGCGGCAACGTCGGCCTGCCCCTCACCGCGCTGCACCGCACCGCCTCGAGCGGCTCCTTCCTGGCGGTGGTCGAGGTCAGTTCCTTCCAGTCCGAGGACCTGCGCCAGTTCACCCCCGAGGCGGTGCTCTGGACCAACTTCGACGAGGACCACCTCGACCGTCACGGCGACCTCGAGACCTACTTCCGCGCCAAGTTCAAGCTCATCGAGCGCATGATGCCCGGCGGCATCCTGGTCGTGGGCGAGTCCGTCGTGGCGCACGCGCGCCGCTTCGGCATCGAGCTGCCGGAGTCCGCCATCGTGGCCACGCGCGCGGAGGCCGCCGCCACCGTCCCCTCCGGTTCGGCCTTCGACAGCTGGCCGCAGCTCGAGAACTGGGCCGTCGTCTCCGCCTACTGGCGCGCCCGCGGGCTGCCCATGCGCGTCCTCGAGGAGTCCGCGCGCATCTTCCGCCTCGCCCCGCACCGCCTCCGCAAGGTCGCCGAGGCCTCCGGCGTGGAGTTCTGGAACGACTCCAAGGGGACCAACTTCCACGCGGTGCTCGCGGCCCTCGCCCAGTTCAGCGTGCCCGTGCGCTGGATCGGCGGCGGCAAGTGGAAGGGCGGGGACCTCCGGCGCTTCGCCGAGAACGTCGCGCCGCTGGTCGACTCCGCCTGGCTCATCGGCGAGACCGCGCCCGAGCTGCACCGGCATTTCGCCGCCGTCGGCCGCCAGAGCCGCTGCTTCGCGTCGCTCCAGGACGCCGTGATCGCCGCGGCCAAGGAGGCGCCGGCGCCCTCGGTCGTGCTGCTGAGCCCCGGTTTCTCCAGCTTCGACATGTTCCGCAGCTACGTCGAGCGGGGCGTCGTCTTCGAACGCGCGGCCGCCGCGCTCGCCCGCCGCTGACCTTTTCACCCACCACCCACCACCCAGCCAAACACACCCAGC
>JBJTIX010000163.1:0-2748 GCA_046095205.1 Opitutia bacterium | reverse complement strand
GATCGGAGACACCGACGACCGGCGGCATCATGCTGTTATAGGTGGTACCCTCGATGGTGATGGGGCCCATCAGCCCCTGGAGGATGAACTTGATCGGGAGCTCGGGATTGCCGACCACGATCGGGGTCCCGGCGATCGAGGGGAAGACGGGCGGCAGACCCTTGCCCGTCGGTTGGTGGCAGGCCAGGCAGGTGCGGGCGTAGACGGCGGCGCCGCGCTTGAGCGTCGCCTCGTCGGCGGGCACGAACGCGGTCGGGGCGGCGGCTCCGGCGGGCGCCGGCGCC
The DNA here is from genome assembly GCA_046095205.1 of Opitutia bacterium. GTDB lineage: Bacteria > Verrucomicrobiota > Verrucomicrobiia > Opitutales > UBA953 > UBA953. The sequence goes on along the minus strand of JBJTIX010000163.1, from coordinate 2,464 downwards.
GCGGGGGCGACGGCCGGGGCGAGGCGGCCGAGGATCTCCGGACGCTCGGCCGCGATGCGGAGCGCGTCCCCGAGGGGGATGCGGTAGGTGCCGTCGTCGTTCTTGGCGGAGGATGCGAGCAGCTGGGCCGACTTGGCCTCGGTCTCGGCGCGGAGGGTCACCTGCTGGGCACGGCGGGCGGCCTCAGGGGAGACGCCGGTGCGGTAGTGCAGGAAGGCCGCCACGGAAGCCGCGGTGACGGCGCCCACGAGCGCGAGCACCGCGAGCCAGGAGGCGACCTGGCCGGGAATCAGCGGGCGGGAGCGGGGAGGAAGCTCACTCATGATAGTTGATGGACTCGAGGATGCGGGGGTCGTGGACCGGGATGGTCTCGTGACGGGAGGCGCCGCGGAGGAAGATGGCGGCGACCACGGCGCCGAAGCCGACGACGGCGAGCAGGTCGAGGGCCATACCGGAGGTCAGGAAAGGCGTGACGGTGAAGCCCTCGGGAGCGGCCTTGTCGGTGATCTGGCGGGGGACGGCGTTGAACCAGAGGTCGACGAGCCCGCCGACGAGGATGACCGCGGCGACCGTCGCGAGACGTCCGGCGACGATCTTGGTGCGGTAGAACAGCAGGGTCAGGAAAGGCAGGACGAAGAAGCCGAAGATGAGGTACATCGAGACCCCCCACCACTGGTTCTTGGCGCCGGTGACCGGATCGAACTCGCGGATGTTGTACCAGAAGGTCTCCTCCGGAATGTTCGCGGTGTAGATCAGGAAGTACTGCGAGAAGCTGATGTACGCCCAGAACACCGTGAAGGCCAGGCAGAGGCAGCCGAGCACGTGCCGGTGCGCCTGGTTGAGGATGCCGTCCAGCCAGCCGCCCCGCGAAAGCGCGTGCGTGACGAGGACCGTCACGGCCAGCGAGATGCGGATGGAGAGCGCGAAGAACCAGACCCCGTACATGGTCGAGAACCAGTGGTAGGAGAGCGCCATGAGGCAGTCGAAGGCCAGCATGGTGAGCATGAGCGCCGAGAGCGGGATGCCGGCCGCCGAGACGGCGTGGAGGCGGTGCGTGTGCCCGGCCGAGCGGTCGCCGTCCTGGGCGAGTGACCAGCGGCGGAGGGTCCAGGCGAGGACGCCGAAGAACGCCACGTAGAGCACCACGCGGGTGAGGAAGAAGGGCTGGTTGAGGAACCAGGCCTTGGACTGCAGGATGGGGTCGTGTCCGACCTCGTGCCCGCCGGGAAGCATGTGGTGCGCGTCGGTCCATTCCCAGAGCAGGTGCCTGAACCCGGGGATGAACGCCAACGGGAGCACGCTGAGGGCGAGGACGACGGGGAGGCCGGGGAGCGCGAGCTCCCAGGAACGGCGGATGACGGGGGCCCAGCCGGCGTCGAAGACGCGGGTGATCATCGTCAGCATCAGCATGCCGATGAGGGCGGAGGTCCAGAAGATGCCGCCGACGAGCACGGAGAGCGCGGGACGGTGGTCATGGCCCGAGAGGCCCTGGGCGGCGAAGCCCCAGGAGACCGCGAGCGCGACCACGCCGGCGACGAGGAACGTCTTCCAGCGGGCCGTGACGGGATGGGCGGACGGAAGGGAGGTCATTGTAAGGTCACTTGGTCTGGGACTTCACGGCGGCGGGCGCGGCCTCGGGCGGGCAGGCCTGGGAGAGCTGGAGGGCGCGCACGTAGGCCACGACGGCCCAGCGCTCGGCGGGCGTCAGCTTGTCACCGTAGCCCTGCATGGTGTTCTTGCCGTTGGTGATCACGTCGAAGATCTGCCCGTGCGGGTAGGCGCGGAAGAGCGGCGTGTGGAGGTTGGCGATGGTGGCGATGGCGACGTCGCCCTCGACGGCCGAGCGCACCTTCATGATGCCGTTGCCGTCTCCGGCCGCGCCGTGGCAGACGGCGCAGTAGACGCCGTACTTCTGACGGCCGGTCTCGAGCAGCGCGGCGTCGACCCTGAAGGGCGCGAGCGCGCCGCCGGGCAGGACCTCGAGGGACTTGGACGGGAAGGCGGCGAGGTGCGCGCCCTTGCCGTCCTTGCCGGTGGCGAAGGAGGGGTTGAGCGACTCCGCGCGGCGGTAGTCGGCGGAGAAGACCTTCTCCGGGGCGAGGTCGTCGCCGCGGGCCACCGTGCCGGCCACCGGGGGGCGGGCGTCGCGTCCGTCGGCGAAGAAGCGGTTCTCGCCCTGGGGGCGGTACTTCGCCTGGAGGTCCATGTCGTCGAAGACCTGGACGGGCGTGTCCTTGGAGACGCGCCCCTGGAGCCCGAAGAAGCCCAGGGAGCCGATCACCACGACGGCGAGAGTGAGGAGGTAGCGGTTCATGGTCGTGGGCTCAGTCGCGGATCACGGTGATCTCCTGGCCGCCGAGCGACTGCAGGAAGCCGCGGGCGTCATCCAGGCGGAACTGCGGGTCGCGGGCCTCGAGGACCACCATGAAGGTGTCGTCGGAGACGCGCGCGAACTGCGGCAGGT
>JBJTIX010000162.1:0-1700 GCA_046095205.1 Opitutia bacterium | reverse complement strand
CGCTCGAGCCCGGTGCGACTGTCGTCGTCGGTCCCAACGGTTCCGGCAAGTCCAACATCTCCGACGGCGTGCTGTGGGTGCTCGGCGAGCAGAGCGCGAAGTCCCTCCGCGCCCCGGCCATGCAGGACGTCATCTTCACCGGCACCGACCGGCGCAAGCCGCTCCCGCAGTGCGAGGTCGAGCTGATCTTCAGCAACTGCGAGAAGGAGCTCGGGACCGCCTTCGCCGAGGTCTCGGTGTCGCGCCGGCTCCAGCGCGAGGGCACGAGCGACTACTTCATCAACGGCAAGCCCGCGCGGCTGAAGGACATCCACCGGATGTTCATGGACACGGGCGTGGGCCGGATGTCCTACTCCTTCATGGTGCAGGGGCAGATCGACCAGATCCTCTCCGCCAATCCCGCCGAGCGCCGCTACCTCTTCGAGGAGGCCGCGGGCATCACGCGCTACAAGACCCAGCGCCGCGAGGCGCTCAACAAGCTTGCCGGCGTCGACGCCAACCTTGCGCGTGTCACCGACGTCATCGGCGAGGTCGGCCGCCAGATCGCGGTCCTCCGCCGTCAGGCCGCCAAGGCGATGCGCTACCGGCGCCTGCGCCACCGTTTCACCCACCTCGACCTCGCCTGGCAGGCGAAGCAGCACGGTGAACGCCGGATCCAGGTCGCCGACCTCGAGTCGCGCGCCGGCGCCTGCCGTGCCGAGGCCCAGGGTCTCGAATCATCCCTGCGCGTCCGCGAGGAGGCCCTTGCCGGCTCGCGTTCCCGCCGTTCCGAGCTGTCGCTCGCCGTCGACGAGGAGCAGCAGGCCCTCTTCGGCCTGCGCGGGGAGCGCGACGGCGCCGAAGGCCAGGCCCAGACCGCGGACCCCCGCGCCGACGACCGTTCCCAGCGTCTCGGGGCCATCCGCGAGGAGGCCGCCGAGGCCGAACGCCAGATCGCCGAGTTCGAGGCGCGCCTGCGCGGCCGCACCGACGACCGTTCGTCCGCCGACGGGGCCTTCAGCGCCACCGACGCCGCCTACCGTGAGAAGACCGCGGAGGTCGAGTCCGCGGCCCGCCTGCTCGTCGACGAGGAGACCAGGCTCCGCCGGTTCAGGCAGGACGTGCTCGTCGCCGAGGGCGAGATGACGCGCGCCCGGGGCGACCTGACCAACCTCGAGGTCGACCTGCGCGGGTTCCAGACCCGGCACCAGGACCTCACCGACTCCGTCGCGCGCGCCGCCGCCGAGCAGGAGGCCCTCTCGCGCCGCGCCAACGAGAGCGCAGCGGTCGTCACCACGCGCCACGGCGAGCTCACCGCCGCCCGCGCCTCCGAGCAGGAGGCCGTCGAGAAGGGCAGGGCGCTGCTCGCCGAGTTCCGCGCGCTCCAGCAGACGATCTCCGAGCAGGACCGCGTCGTCGCCAAGCTTTCGGCCCAGCTCGGGCTCCTCGAGCAGATGCAGGCGCGGATGGAGGGCTTCTCCGAGGCCGCCAAGGCCGTGCTCAAGGGCGAGTTCGCCGACACCGTCGCCGCGGGCAAGGCCTCCGCGCTCGCCGAACTCGTCACCGTGTCCGACGCCTCCGCCGCGCCCGCGCTCGAGGCGATCCTCGGGGCCGCCTCCGAGGCCGTCGCGCTGGATTCGGCCGAAGTGCTCCCCGACCTCGTCGCCCGGATCGGCGAGCGCGACCTCGGCCGCGCCGTCTTCCAGGTCGAGGCGCCGCCC
>JBJTIX010000161.1:0-3055 GCA_046095205.1 Opitutia bacterium | reverse complement strand
CGGCGAGGATTTCATCTGCACCGGGCACGCCTGCCTAGCCTCGATCGTGATCGAGCAGCTGCGCTCGCTCGAGAAGAGCGTGTCCCTCGCCGAATCCTGCACCGGCGGCCTGCTGGCCGACGCCTTCTCGTCCGTGCCCGGGGCCTCCAAGGTCTTCGCCGGCTCCGCCGTCTGCTACTCCAACGACGCCAAGATGAACCTCCTGGGCGTGCCCGAGGAGATCATCGCCCAGCACGGAGCCGTGTCGGCCGAGGTCGCCGCGGCCATGGCCTCCGGCGCCGCCGAGAAGTTCGGCTCCGACTACGCCCTTTCGGTCACCGGCTTCGCCGGACCCGACGGAGGCACCCAGGCGGACCCCGTCGGCACCGTCTACCTCGGATACTCCTCCCCGACCGGAGTGTGGTCCCGCCGCATCACCGTCGTCGGCGACCGGGCGCAGGTCCGTCGCCGGGCCGTGAACACCGCCCTCGACTGGATGCGACGCAAGCTGAACCGCTACCGGGTCGAGGACCTCATTCACGGGGCCTGAGGGCTGGCCGGGGACGGGCGTTCGGGGCGCGGACGGAGACGCCGTCCTTCTGGCCCGTTCCCCGATCTGCGGCGCAGGCCGTGCGCACTAAGGATTGCCACCAAGGTCCGGCGGGGAAGATTAGCCCCGTGCCGGCCTTCCTCGCCATCGTCGCTGGAAAAGACGAGTTCCTCGTCGACCGCGACGCCCGCGCCTTCTTCGAGGCCGCCCGGAAGAAGGCGGGGCAGGGCGCCGACGCCGAGATCGTCGACGGGGCGCTGATCCGCGTGGAGGACGCGCGGGGCATCGAGAACCGCTTCGTCGAGTCCCTGCGCACCATGTCGATGTTCGGCGGCGCGCGCGTGCTCTGGCTGCGCAACCTCAACTGGGTGACCGACAGCGTCCAGGGCAAGTCCGAGGAGGTGAAGGAGAGCCTCGCCGCGCTCCTCGCCGCCGTGCCGACCGCCCCGGACGACGTGCACGTCGTCATCTCCGCCACCCCTTACGACGGCCGCCGCAAGGAACTCGCGGCCCTGAAGGACGCCGCCGAGGAGTTCGTCGTCCACGCCGCCGGCCAGTCCTCGCCCTTCGGGCCCGACCCCGCGGCCGCGCAGCAGGCCGAGATGGCCGCGGAGCACCTCCGCTCGCTCGGCGTCAAGTTCGCCCGGGGCGTCCCCGAGGCCGTCGTCGGCCGCGTCGGGCAGTCGACCCGGCTCGTGCTCGGCGAGTGCGACAAGCTCGCCACCTACGCCGGCAAGGGCGGCAGCCTGACGGAGGCCGACGTGCACCTCCTCGTCCCGATGTTCGGCGACGGCGACTTCTTCGAGCCCATCGAGGCCTTCGGTGCGCGCGACCTGGCCTGGACGCTCGCCGCGCTCGACCGCTACTTCTTCCACGAGTCCACCGCGCGTCCGCTCCTCGCCGCGCTGCAGAACCGCCTGCGCCTCCTCGTGCAGATCCGCGCCCTGGCGGACGCGGGCGACCTGCGCCTCTCGGAGTCCGGCCTGCCCAAGGGCGCCTTCGAGACCGCCTCCGCGCGCCACGGCCCGACCTTCGGTTCCGCCGCCAAGTCGAGCGCCAACGTCTTCTCCCAGAACCCCTGGTACGTGTCCAGCAAGGTGGCCCCCGCGGCCGCGCGCTACACCCTGGCCGAGCTCGTCGACGCCCAGCTGGCCTGCGGGGAGTGCTTCGACGCCGTGAACCGGGGGGCGGACGAGGAGCAGGCCGTGCGCGCGCTCATCCTCCGTGCGCTTGCCGTCAGACGCCAACCCTGATAGAAAATCCCGACTCACGATGTCCCAAGACCGCGTCCCCAACGTCCTCGCCGACCGCTACGCCTCGCCCGCCATGAAGGCCGTGTGGTCCACCCGCGGGCGCGTCGTGCTGGAGCGCGAATACTGGATCGCCGTGATGAAGGCCCAGCGCGACCTCGGGCTCGACGTCCCCGCCGACGCCATCGCCGCCTACGAGAAGGCCAAGGACCGGGTCGACTTCGACTCCATCCGCCGCCGCGAGGAGGAGACCCGTCACGACGTGAAGGCCCGCATCGACGAGTTCTGCGCCCTGGCCGGCCACCAGCACGTGCACAAGGGCCTGACCAGCCGCGACCTCACCGAGTCCGTCGAGCAGCTCCAGGTCTTCCGCTCCCTCCGGCTCGTGCGCGCCAAGGCCGTGGCCGCGCTCTCCGCGCTGGCCCGCCGCGCCCAGGCCGACCGCGACGTCCTCATCGCCGCCCGCACCCACAACGTCGCCGCCCAGCCCACCACCGTCGGCAAGCGGTGGGCGATGTTCGGCGAGGAATGCCTGCGCGGCGTGGCGCAGCTCGACGCCGCCCTCGCCGCCTTCGCCGCCCGCGGACTGAAGGGCGCCGTGGGCACCCAGCTCGACCAGCTCACCCTCTTCGGCGGCGACGCCGCCAAGGTGGCCCGCCTCGAGGAGCGCGTCCTCGCGCACCTCGGCATCCCGCGGTCGCTCGGCGCCGTCGGGCAGGTCTACCCGCGCTCCATGGACCTCGAGGTCGTCTCGGCCCTGCTCTCCGCGGCGTCCGGCCCCTCCTCCTTCGCCCGCACCCTCCGCCTGATGGCCGGCCATGAGCTGGCCAGCGAGGGCTTCCTGCCCGGCCAGGTCGGCTCCTCCGCGATGCCGCACAAGATGAACGCGCGCACCTGCGAGCGCATCAACGGCTTCCACGTGATCCTGCGCGGCCACCTCGCCATGGCCGCCTCCCTCGCCGGCGACCAGTGGAACGAGGGCGACGTCTCCTGCTCCGTCGTGCGCCGCGTCCTGCTGCCCGACGCCTTCCTCGCGCTCGACGGGCTGCTCGAGGCCTTCCTCACCGTCCTCGGCCAGATGGAGGTCAACCGTCCCGTCGTGGCGCGCGAGTCCGCGCACTACCTCCCGTTCCTGCTCACCACGACCTTCCTCATGGAGGCCGTGAAGTCGGGCGCGGGCCGCGAGGCCGCCCACGAGGCGATCACGGAGCATGCGGTGGCGGTGGCGAAGGACCTCCGCGCCGGACGCGCGGACCGCAACGACCTCGTCGAACGC
>JBJTIX010000160.1:0-9136 GCA_046095205.1 Opitutia bacterium | reverse complement strand
CGGCGAGGATTTCATCTGCACCGGGCACGCCTGCCTAGCCTCGATCGTGATCGAGCAGCTGCGCTCGCTCGAGAAGAGCGTGTCCCTCGCCGAATCCTGCACCGGCGGCCTGCTGGCCGACGCCTTCTCGTCCGTGCCCGGTGCAGATGAAATCCTCGCCGACCGTGTCACGCACGCGCCGGGCCACGTCGCAGAGCTGGTCGGCGTTAGCGCCGCTGCCGCCGGAGGAGATCCGCGCGTCGACGATGCCGGTGTGGGTGCCGAAGGTGAGCCCGAGCCCCGAAGGGATGACCGGACGGATCAGCCGCTCGAGCGGCGCCGCACCGATGCCGTAGGTGCGCACCTGAACGTACGCCTCGCCCCGGCAGGCGCAGCCGAGCTCGCGCAGGCGGGGCACGACCTCCTCCTCGAACATGGGGCGCAGCTCGAGCGCGGGACCGGGCAGCATGACGAGCGCGCGGCCCTCGCGGGAGAACCAGACGCCGGGCGCGGTGCCGCGCGGATTGGGCAGGAGCGAGCCGCCCGCCGGCACGCGGCACTGGCGCAGGTCGTCCGCCGACACCTCGCGGCCGATGAGGCGGAAGCGTTCGCGGAGGGCGGCCTCGGCCGCGGGGGAATGCTCCAGCCCGACGCCGAGCGCGGCGGCCACGGAGTCGCGGGTGCAGTCGTCGGTGGTCGGCCCGATGCCGCCGGTGGTGACGATCACGTCGTAGGCGCCCCACGCGGCCCCGACCTCGCGGGCGATGGCCGCGGCGTCGTCGCGGACGGTCACGGAGCGCGTGACGGGCAGGCCGCGGCGGGCGAGGTGCTCGCCGAGCCAGACGAGGTGCGAGTTGACCCGGAGGCCGTCGAGGAGCTCGTCCCCCACGTTGATGACGAGGACTTCTTTGGGACGGTCGGAACGGCAGGAATCCATTTGCGGGGCGGGCTGACCCCCGCAGGGTTGGGGAAGAGGCTCAAAATGCAAACCGGCCGGGAAGAACTTTCGCCCAAGGCAAAGGCGCGCCGGGCGCCCCGGGCCCCCGGGGTGTACCTGATGCGGGACGCCGCCGGGCTGGTGGTCTACGTGGGCAAGGCCAAGGACCTCAAACGCCGGCTGGCCAGCTACTTCGCCCCCCGGACGCGCCTCACGCCCAAGGTCGCCGCCATGATGGACACGGTCCAGGACCTGGAATGGCACGAGGTGCGGTCCGAGACGGAGTCCCTCCTGCTCGAGGGGCGGCTGATCAAGCGCTGGCGCCCGCGCTGGAACGTCCTCTTCCGGGACGACAAGCAGTTCCCCCAGATCCGCGTCGACCTGCAGGACCCCGTCCCCCGCTTCCGCATCGTCCGCGTCCGCACGTCGGAGACCGCCCGGCACTACGGGCCCTTCCCGCACCAGCGCGCGGTGCGCCGCGCGCTGAACGAGATGCGGACGAAGTTCGGCATCCTGCTCGGCGACGCCGCGCCCGAACGGCTCGCGGACGGGCGCTGGCGCCTCTACTCCGGCGCGCGCGCCGAGATCCAGCGCCACCCGAACGAAGTGACCGAGGAGGAGTACCGCGCGCGGGTCGACGCGGCGTGCGCCTTCCTCGACGGCAAGGCCGCGGAATGGGCCGCGGACGTGGAACGCGAGATGCGCGCGGCGGCCGCCGCCCGCGACTACGAGAAGGCGGCCGACATGCGCGACCTGCTCGACGCCCTGCGCCGCACGACGGAGAAGTCCCGCCGCTTCCTCCGCGAGAACCCCCTGCCCCGCCGCGACGAGTCCGCCGGCGCCGCCCGCCTCGCCGAGGCGCTCGGGCTGGCGCGCCCGCCCGAGACGCTCGAGTGCTTCGACATCTCGCACATCTCGGGCACCCTCGCGGTGGCGTCGATGGTGCGCTCCGCCGGCGGGCGCCCGGACAAGGCCGGCTACCGCCGCTTCCGGGTGAAGTCGTTCGAGGGCAACGACGACTTCCGCGCGATGCGCGAGGTGGTCGGGCGGCGCTACCTGCGGCTGAACCGGGAGGGGCGCGCCTTTCCCGACCTGGTGGTGATCGACGGCGGCCTCGGACAGGTGGGCGCCGCGCTCGCGGCGTTCCGCGACCAAGGCCTCGAGCCACCCCCGCTCGTCGGGCTCGCCAAGCGCGAGGAGACGGTGGTGTTCCCCGACGGCCGCGAGCTGCGGCTCCCGCGGCACGACGCCGGCTTGGCCCTGCTCATGCGCCTGCGCGACGAGGCGCACCGCTTCGCCAACAACTTCAACGCCGAGCTCCGTTCCCGGCGCCTGCGCGAATCGGTGCTCGACGAGATGCCGGGCCTCGGGCCCGCGCGGCGCAAGGCGCTCCTGGACGCCTTTGGCAGCATCCAAGCGCTCCGGCGCGCGACGGAGGAGCAAATCGCGGAGGTGCCGGGCTTCGGCGCCGCCACGGCCCGCGGCCTGCGGCAGTTCCTCGACTCGCGCCGGCGCCGGACGGAGGGCGACTAGCGCGCCGCGAGGGCCGGGCCGAGCTCGCGCACGACGAGTTCGGCCACGCGACGCGCGCCGCCGGCGTCGCCCAGCGACTCGACCGCGGACTTCCATCCGCGCCAGACCCTCCAGTCGTCGGCGAAGGCGCCCGCCACGGCGTCCCGCGCGCGGGCGGGGTCGAGGCCCAGCACGCCGGCGCCGTGCGCCGCGATCAGGCGCGCGTTGCCCGCCTCCTGTCCGGGTATCACCTGCGTGATGACCATCGGCACGCCCGCCGCGACGCACTCGTGCGTGGTGGCGCCGCCGGCCTTGCTCACCACGAGGTGGCTGGTGAGCATCAGCTCGGGAATCCGGTCGGTCCAGCCGAGCACCTCCGCCCGGCCCGCCACGGCCCGCTCCACTGCCTCCCGGAAGCCCGCGTCACGTCCGACCGTGACGGTGAGCGCGAGGTCGAGCGAGGCGAGCGCAGCGGCCAGGGCGACGGCGTCTCGACGCCCGGGGTTCAGCATCAGGAGCACGCGCGGCCGCCCGCCCGGCTCCGCCCTGGACCGCCCCGCCAGCCGCGCGGGCACGGGGAAGCCGTAGGGCAGCACGCGCTCGGCGGGCACGCCCTGGCGGACCATCACCTCGGCGGTGGCCCGGTTGGGCGTGACGAACCAGTCGGCATGCGCGCGGTGCCAGGCGCGGTTCACCGAGATCGAGTCAGTCACGACGGTGATCAGCCTCGGCCGCGCGGGGTCGTCGACGCGCCAGCGGCGCGCGATCATGTAGTTGTAGAGCGGATAGGCGGAGACGACCACGCGCGGACGGTCGCGGTCGAGCAGGGCGTCGAGGCGGCGCGCGACGGGCCTCACGAGGGGCAGCGTGGCGCGCACGACGGGCAGGCGGTCGAGCCCGGCGTAGAGGCAGCCCCAGAGGCGCGGGTAGCGGTTCGCGACCCGGATGTAGCCGTCGCGCTGCCTGCGCGCGCGCTCCTCGCCGTAGGCCTCGACGAAAAGGTCGTGCACCTCGCCCCGGACCTCGCCCGAGGGGTGGGCGGCGAGCGCCTCGGCGACGGCGCGGGCCGCGGCGTTGTGCCCCTCGCCGAAGCCGGCGGAGAGCACGGGGACGGTGTTCATCGGACGGGCGCCCCCTCCGCGGGCGCCCGGACGGCGGCCTCCTGGGCGGCAAAGGCCAGCGCGCGCCGCTCGGCGATCCGGGCGCGCAGCTCGTCACGGCCCACCACCCGGACGCGGCCGTCGGTCTCCTCCACCAGCGCGGTGAGCGACTCGACCCAGTCGCCGGAGTTCAGGTAGCGCACGCCGCCGATCATGCGGTCCTCCGCCTTGTGGATGTGGCCGCACATCACCCCGTCGCACCCGCGCCGGGCGGCCAGGGCCTGGATGTGCTCCTCGAAGCGGGAGATGAAGCTGACCGCCTCCTTCACGCGGCCCTTGATGGCCTGGGAGAGCGAGAAGTACTCCTTGCCCCGCCAGGCGCGCCAGCGGTTGTAGAACCGGTTGATGTCGAGCAGCAGCTGGTAGCTGATGTCGCCGATCACGGCGAGCCAGCGCATCTTGGCCGTCACCGTGTCGAAGGCGTCGCCGTGCACGCAGAGGTAGCGCCGGCCGTCCGCGCCGACGTGCACGTGCTCCTCCGCGAGCTCGATGCGGTCGAGCGAGATCGGGATGAGCCGCCGCAGGAAGTCGTCGTGGTTGCCGCGGAGGTAGACGACCTTGGTGCCGTCCTTCTCGGCCATCTTCATGATGCGCCGCACGACGGCGGTGTGCGCGGGGCTCCAGTGGTTCTTGCGGCGCAGCGACCAGAGGTCGATGATGTCGCCGTTGAGGATGAGCTTCTCGCAGCGCACGCCGCGGAGGACCTCGAGGAGCTCTCGCGCCTGGGAATCCTTCGTGCCGAGGTGGAGGTCCGAGAGCACCAGGGTGCGGAACAGGACCTTGTGAGGAGGAACCGGACGTTCGACGTTCACCATGGACACGGAGGTTAGCGGGGACGCTTGTCCTTTCCGTGGCGTTCCGTGAACAATGGGGTGAAAGGAGCAGGCCCTCCCGACACCAGATTGTAACAATCGTAACCTACTGCCGTGTCGTTTGTTACGGATGCGTTACGATGCGTGGTTGCCCTGCCTCCTTGGAGTGGGATTCAACGCCCTCGCAACACGCACCACGATGAAAGACTTCCTCAAAAAGGCCCTGGGCAAGGACGAGAAGTTCTACGAGCTGCTGGAGGCGAGCGCCGACGAGGCGTCGAAGAGCGCCAAGGCCGTCTCGCGCCTCTGCGAGCAGCTCGGCAAGCCGGACTTTGAGCGCTGCTTCACCGAGCTGGTGGTGGCCCGGCGCAACGACAAGCGGATCGGACTGAGCATCACGCAGGAGCTCTGCCGCACCTTCGTGACGCCGCTGGAGCGCGAGGACATCGAGGCCCTCGCCAACGCCCTCTACAAGATCCCCAAGACCTGCGAGAAGGTCGGCGAGCGCCTCGCCATCTGCCCCTCGCAGTTCTCGACCGACATCGTCGACAAGCAGGTGCGCATGCTCGAGCAGGCCACCGAGGTGACGGCCGCCCTCGTGCGCAAGCTGCGCAAGCTCTCCAACGTGGAGGAGATCCGCGACCATTACGAGACCCTCCAGACCATCGAGGGCGACGCCGACCGGCTCATGGTCGGCCTGCTGCGCGACCTCTACCAGGGCAACGTCGACGCCAAGGAGGTCGTGGTCCTCAAGGACATCTACGAGCTGCTCGAGCGCGCCATCGACCACTGCCGCGACGCCGGCAAGGTCGTCTTCCAGATCGCCCTCAAGTACGCCTGACCCCCCCGACGCGGCCCCCATGGACCCCTTCGTGCTGATGCTGGCGGTCATCGTGGTCGCCCTGGTGTTCGAACACATCAACGGTTTCCACGACGCCGCCAACGCCATAGCCACGGTCGTCTCGACGCGGGTCCTCACCCCGCGCCAGGCCATCCTGCTGGCGGCCCTGACCAACCTGGTCGGCGCCTTCTGGGGCACGGCGGTGGCCAAGACGATCTACTCGGGCTACATCGACGTCTCGGGCGGGTTCCAGGTGCAGCAGCTGGCCATCGCCTGCGGCCTGCTCGGCGGCATCGTCTGGAACCTCGTCACGTGGTGGTTCGGCATCCCGTCCAGCTCCTCGCACGCGCTCATCGGCGGACTGTGCGGCGGCGTGCTCGGCCAGACGCACCTCGACTGGGGCCGGCTCATCTGGTCGGCCTCCGAAGGCGGCAAGACGGCGGGCCTCTGGCCCAAGCTGATCAAGCCGATGTTCATCTCGCCGTTCATCGGCTTCTCCCTGGGCGTGATCTTCATGGCGCTGCTGACGGTGGTGATCGTGCGCCTGGCCGCCCGCCCGAGCGTGGTGCAGCGACGGTTCGGCCGGCTGCAGCTCATCTCGGCCGGCATGATGGGATTCTCGCACGGCTCCAACGACGCGCAGAAGACGGTGGGCATCATCACCTTCGCCCTCATCGTGGGCACGACGACCGGCGCCTTCGAGGGGCACCCGCAGTGGGCCGGTTTCATGAAGCCCGAGCTCAACGCCAAGGGGGTGGTGGACCACGCGCCCTACTGGGTGATCGTGGTCTGCGCGATCACGATGGCGCTCGGCACGGCCGCGGGCGGCTGGAAGATCATCCGCACGATGGGCCACAAGATGGTGAAGCTGCAGCCGGTGCACGGGTTCGCCGCCGAAACGGCCGCCGCCATCACCATCCACGGCGCCTCGGAGATGGGCATCCCGCTCTCGACGACGCACGTCATCTCGACCTCGATCCTCGGCGTGGGCGCGACGAAGCGCTTCGACGCGGTCAAGTGGGGCCTCGTCGGCCGCATCGTCTGGGCCTGGGTCCTGACCATCCCGATCACGCTGACGCTCGGCTACCTGTTCTACCGCGGCGCGGTGCTGGCGGGCTGGGCGAAGTGAACTGAATAGGGCTAGGGCTAGGGCTGGGGCTAGGGCTAGGGCTGGGGCTGGGGCTTAGCGTGCGTCAACGTCGACGCCCACCTGCCTGGCCCAGGCCATCCATGCGTCCGCCAGCTCCCTGATCTTTTCGGGATGCCGGGCGGCGAGGTCCTGCGTCTCGGCGGGATCCTTCGCGAGGTCGTAGAGTTCCCAACGCACGGGATCGGTCTGCCGCTTGCCCCAGACGGCCTTCCAGTCGCCGAGGCGCAGGCCGCGGGCGCCCTGGTGGGCGGTGGGGATGGGACGCGGTGGCAGTTCGGCGCCGCGCAGGGCGGGCAGGAGCGACACGCCGGAAGTCGGCGGGATGCGCACGCCGGCGCGTTCGGCGAGGACCGGGGCCCCGCAGGCCTCGGAGAGGGTCGGCAGGACGTCCATCACGTGCGCGGGCGAACGCACCCAGCCGGCGCGGGCGGGGAAGCCGGCGGGCCAGCGGGCGATCAGCGGCACGCTCACGCCGCCCTCGTGGCAGAAGTGCTTGTACATCGCGAGCGGGGTGTTGCCCAGCATCGCCCAGCCGGAGCCGTAGGAGCTGTGCGTGCCTGCCTGACCCATGCCCGCGAGGGCGGCGTCGCGGTGCAGGTCGTTGCGCCCCTGGCGCGACACGCCGTCAAAACCGAAGGGACCCCACTCGTAGCAGGCCCCGTTGTCGCTGGTGAAGAGGATGAGCGTGCGCTCGAGCTCGCCCGCGCGCTCGAGCTCGGCGAGGATGCGGCCCACGCCGCGGTCGAGGTGCTCGACCATCGCGGCGAAGGTCGCCATGCGCCGGGCGAGGTCCTCGCGCCGTTCGGGCGGCAGGGATTCCCAGGCGGGATTGGGCCGGCCGGAGAAGCCGTTCGCGATGTCGTCGCGGTCCACGGGCACCTCCGAGCGCGGCGGGAGCGCCATGTCCTGCGGCAGGAGGCCGAGGCGCTTCATCCGCGCGAAGCGCTCCTCGCGCAGCACGTCCCAGCCGCGGCGGTAGGTCGCGACGTGGCGCTCGATCGACTCACGGGGCGCCTGGATCGGGAAGTGCGGCGAGGAGTGGGCGAGGTAGACGAACCACGGCGCGTCCTTGGCGCGGGCCTGCCGCATGAACTCCAGCGCGTAGTCGGTGAAGACGTCGGTGGCGTAGAAGGGCCCGGGGCGGTCGGCCAGCTCCGGCTTCACGCCCTCGGGGAGACGCGCGTAAAGCTCGGGGTCCCACTGGTCCTCGGAGTGCGAGTCCATCCGGCGGAATCCGTAGTACTGCGAGAAGCCCCGGGCGACCGGACCGGGACGGCCGAGGTGCCACTTGCCCACCATGTAGGTGGAGTAGCCGGCGGCCCCGAGCGTCTCGGCGAGCGTGGCGTTGTCGTCGAGCAGATGTCCGGTGTAAGCGGGTCCGAGCCGCGGGTTCGGCCTGGCGGTCACGAAATCGCCCACGCCGGCCTCGTGCGGATGCCTGCCCGTCAGCAGGGAAGCCCGGGTCGGGCAGCAGCGCGCGGAAGTGTAACATTTCTCGAACCTGGCCCCCTCCCGGGCGATGCGGTCGAGGTTGGGGGTCGGAATCTCGCCCCCGTAGCACCCCAGGTCTGAGTAGCCCAGGTCGTCCGCCAGGATGAGCAGCACATTGGGCCGCGGGGCGGCCGCCGAACACAGGGACGCCAGCAGGAGCGTGAGCAGTCGCGACAGGTGCATCGGGGCCGGGAAGCGTGTCCTCGGGACCGGACGCTGACCAGCCCCTTCAACCGGCTCAAGGGCCCGATTAGAGCCCCTAAAGGCGGGCTTTTCACCCCTTCTCACTTGCCCCTTGGGGGGTCGCTCCTACGTTCCGCCTTACCACCATGGTCAAAAGCGACTTCGGCTATAACAGCAAGGTAGAGGGCGAGGTCATCGTCACCCGGGCTGACGCCGTCGTGAACTGGGTCCGCAGCCACTCGGTCTGGCCGATGCCGATGGGTCTGGCCTGCTGCGCCATCGAACTGATGGCGGCCGGCGGTTCCCGTTTCGACATCTCCCGCTTCGGCATGGAAGTGATGCGTTTCTCGCCCCGTCAGGCCGACTGCATGATCGTGGCCGGCACGGTCACCTACAAGATGGCCGAGGTCGTCCGCCGCATCTACGACCAGATGGCCGAGCCCAAGTGGGTCGTCGCGATGGGCGCCTGCGCCTCCTCCGGCGGCATGTACCGCTCCTACGCCACCCTGCAGGGCGTGGACAACAGCGTCCCGGGCGACATCTACATCTCCGGCTGCCCTCCCCGCCCCGAAGCCCTCCTCGACGGCATGATGCTGCTCCAGGAGAAGATCCGCAAGGAAGGCGGCTCCCTCCGCCGCACGTTCAAGGGACGCGTCGTCGAGACCAAGGTCGTCAGCTGAACCGATGGACGCCGCCGCCCTGACCAGCCGCTTCCCCGCCCTCCGCGACCTCGCCGGCAAGGACATGCCGGCCTACGAGGTGTCCGGCGCCGACCTGCTCGCGGTGGTGAAGCACCTCCGCGACGAGCAGGGCTTCGACCTCCTCGCCGACCTCTGCGGGGTCGAATGGAAGGACCGCACGCCGCGCTTCGGGGTCGTCCTCCACCTCCTCTCCACGACCTCGAGGGAATACGTCCGCCTCCACGTCCCCGCCGTCGACGACCGCGTGCCCAGCGTCTCCTCGCTGCACCCCGGCGCCAACTGGCACGAGCGCGAGGCCTACGACATGTTCGGCATCCGCTTCGACGGCCACCCCGACCTGCGCCGCATCCTGATGTGGGACGGCTACCCC
>JBJTIX010000159.1:0-5748 GCA_046095205.1 Opitutia bacterium | reverse complement strand
TCGATGGGCCGCGATCGGGCCCTTTCGATCGCCTGAAGCATCGTGACCTCGAAATTGGCGCGCGGCGAGAGGCCGTGGCGGATGCCCTGTTCGCCCTGCTGGAGGCATTCGAGCAGCCGGACCAGCTGCTCCGTGGCGAGGGGGCCGCCGAGCAGCGCGGAGGAGCCGCCCTTGCGCACCGCGTCGAGCGTCGCCTCGCGGACGCGCGACTGGAGGTCGGCGAGCACGCGGAGCAGGTCCCTGCCCTCGTCATGGAAGGCGTCGCAGAGCGCGAGCACCGCCGGGCCGTCGCCCGTCGAGAGCGCCTTGGCGAGATCCTCGACCTGCTTGGCGGAGGCCAGGCCGTAGATCGAGAGCACGTCGGCCTCCGTGACCTTGCGGCCCGAGAAGGAGATGACCTGGTCCAGGATCGACTGGGAGTCGCGCATGCCGCCGGCCGCCAGCCGGGCGATGGCCCGGAGCGCGGTGCGGTCGGCCGAGATGCCGTCGGCCTTGACGATGCGCTCCAGCTGGTCGGCGATGACCTCCTCGTCGATCGGGTGGAACTCGAGCCGCTGGCAGCGCGAGGTGATCGTCGGCAGGACCTTGTCGGCCTCGGTGGTGGCGAGGATGAACTTCACCCAGGCCGGGGGCTCCTCGAGCGTCTTGAGCAGCGCGTTGAAGGCGTCCTTGGTGAGCTGGTGCGCCTCGTCGATGATGAAGACCTTGAAGGGGCAGCCCGTCGGGGCGAACTGGCACTCCTCGCGGATGCGCTTCGCGTCCTCGAGCGAGCGGTTGGAGGCGGCGTCGATCTCCACCACGTCGAGGCAGCTGCCCTGCTCGATCGCGAGGGCCACCGGATCGTCCGCCTTGAAGCCGGCCCTGGGTCCGCCCGCGCAGTTGAGCGCCTTGGCCAGGATGCGGGCGGTGGTGGTCTTGCCGGTGCCGCGGGGCCCCACGAAGAGCCACGCGTGGGGGAGCCGACCGCCGTCCAGCGCGTTACGCAGCGTCCGGACGATGTGGTCCTGTCCGACGAGCTCCTCGAAACGGCGCGGGCGCCAGCGGCGGGCGATGACCTGGAATTCCTTGTCGGGCAAGCGGGACGGAGATTGCGGCCGTGACGCGGGGTGTCAACGGACCTTCGCTCTCACTCCCACTCGATGGTGGCCGGGGGCTTGGAGGAGACGTCGTAGACGACCCGGTTGATGCCCTTGACCTGGTTGATGATCTTGGTCGAGGCCCGCTGGAGGACGTCGTACGGGAGCCGGGCCCAGTCGGCCGTCATGGCGTCGGAGGAGGTGACCGCACGGAGCGCGCAGACGTTGTCGTAGGTGCGGCCGTCGCCCATCACGCCCACGCTGCGGACGGGGAGGAAGACCGCGAAGGCCTGCCAGACCTTGTCGTACTGGCCGGACTCGCGCAGCTCGCGGATGAAGATGTCGTCGGCCTGGCGGAGGACGTCGAGGCGCTCCTTCGTGATGTCCCCGCAGACGCGCACCGCGAGTCCGGGACCCGGGAAGGGGTGGCGCCAGACCATCTCGCGGGGGAGGCCGAGGGCCTCGCCGAGGGCGCGCACCTCGTCCTTGAAGAGCTCGCGGAGCGGCTCGAGCAGGCGGAGCTTCATGCGTTTCGGCAGGCCGCCGACGTTGTGGTGGCTCTTGATGGTGACGGCGGGTCCGCCGTGGGGGGAGAGGGACTCGATGACGTCGGGGTAGAGCGTGCCCTGGGCGAGGAACTCGACCTTGCCCTTCTTGCGGCGCTGCACCTCGGCGACGGAGCGCTCGAAGACCTTGATGAACTCGTGCCCGATGATCTTGCGCTTCTTCTCGGGGTCGGTGACCCCGCGGAGCTTGCGCAGGAAGACCGCGGAGGCGTCCACCACGCGGAGGTCGACCTTGAACTTGCCGCGGAACATCTTCTCGACCTGCGCGCGCTCGTTGAGGCGGAGGAGGCCGTTGTCCACGAACACGCAGGTGAGCTGGCGGCCGATGGCGCGCTGGATGAGCGCGGCGGCCACGGAGGAGTCGACCCCGCCGGAGAGGCCGAGGATGACCTGCGAGCGCCCGACCTTCTCGCGGATCTCGCGGACGGCGGTGTCGAGGTAGTCCTCCATCACCCAGTCGGCGCGGCAGCGGCAGATGCGGAAGAGGAAGTTGCGCAGGATGTCGATGCCCCGTTCGGAATGGGCGACCTCGGGGTGGAACTGGATGCCGAAGAACCGGCGGCGAGGGTCCTCGATGACCGCGCACTCGGAGTTCTCGGTGCGGGCGACGGCCCGGAATCCGCGCGGCAGGCGCGTGACCTTGTCGCCGTGCGAGTTCCAGACGCGGAGCGGGGACTTCAGGCCCTGGAGGAGCAGCGAGCCGCGGCCGAAGGACAGCATGCCGTGTCCGTATTCGCGGTGCGAGCTGCTCGCGACGTTGCCGCCGAGCATCTGGCCCATGAGCTGGACGCCGTAGCAGATGCCCAGCACGGGCAGGCCCATCTCGAACACGCCGGGATGGGGGTGCGGCGAGCCCTTGGCCTTCACGCTGTCAGGACCGCCGGAAAGGATCACCCCGACGACGCCGTCGGCGCGGAGCTGTTCGGGCGAGACGCTGAAGGGGTAGATGCGGGAATGGACGTTGCACTCGCGCACCCGCCTCGCGATCACCTTGGTGAGCTGCGAACCGAAATCGAGGATGGCGATGGACTGGGGGGCGGCCATGGAAGCGTGCAGTGTGGGGGTTTTCAGAACCTGAGGCGAACATTGTTCCACCCGCAGCGGGGGCAGGCGGCCTCATCGCGGCGGCGCGGGCGGACGTAGGTCAGCCCGCAGCGGATGCAGGAGAAGGCCGAGCTGAGGCGACGGTGGTCGGCAAGGATGGCGTCCCGGCGGTCATACCACGCCTGCAGTCCGATCAGCACCAGCGCGGCCAGCCCGGCCAGGAAGGCCAGGAAGGCGTCGAGGTCTACGGGCTGGAGCATGAGGTTCGTTAAAAAGACAAGACGCGCCGCCTGCCGGCGGACGCGTATCGGTGGACGGCCCGGGCGGGCTGGGTCAGGCCTGCGCGGCGGCGGCCTCGGCCTGGGCGGCCTTGGGCTTGCGGACGGCCTTGGCCTTGGGGGTCATGGCCGGGGCCTTGTCATCCTTGCCGACCAGCTCGATGAGCGCGGTCTCGGCGGCGTCGCCCTTGCGGGCCCCGATCTTGTAGATGCGGGTGTAGCCGCCGCTGCGGGCGAGGAACTGGCCGACGCGCTCGTCCTTGAAGAGGAGGCGGCAGGCCTGCTCGTTGCGGACGCGGGAGAGGGCCAGGCGGTAGTAGTGCAGCTTGGCCGACTTGTCGGTGGCCTGGGCGGCCTTCTTGGCCAGGGTGATGACCTTCTCGGCGAACGGACGCAGCGCACGGGCCCGGGAGAGGGTCGTGGTGATGCGGGCGTTGATGAACAGCGCGGCGGCGAGGCTGGCGATCAGGGACCGGCGGTGCGCGGTCTTGACGCCGAGGACGTGACGATGGGAGCGGTGACGCATGGACGGCTGGTCTCCGGGTTCAGGAGTTCACGCCCTTGTCGAGCATGCTCTCGTTGATCTTCTGGCCGAGGGAGAGCCCGAGCTGCTCGAGCTTCTGCTTGATCTCGTTGAGGGACTTCTTGCCGAAGTTGCGGTACTTGAGCATCTCCTGCTCGGTTTTCATGGCCAGCTCGCCGACGGTGTTGATGTTGGCGTTGTTCAGGCAGTTGGCGGCGCGGACCGAGAGCTCGATCTCGTTGACCGACATGTTGAGGAGCTTGCGGAGGCGGTTCTGCTCCTCGCTGACGGCGGCCGTGCCGCTCTCGAACTCGACGGTCTCGCTGGAGACCTTGTCGAACACGTCGAGGTGATGGCGCATGATGACGGAGGCCTCCTTGAGGGCCTCGTCAGGGGTGATGCGGCCGTCGGTGCTGACCTCGAGCACGAGCTTGTCGTAGTCGGTCTTGTCGCCGGAGCGGCTGCTCTCGACGGAGTACTTGACGAGGGTGACGGGCGAGAAGAGCGAGTCGACCGGGATGGTGCCGATGGTCTGCTCGGCCTTCTTGTTCTCCTCGGCGGAGGACCAGCTGCGGCCGACGGTGACCTCGAGGTCGGCGAAGAAGCGGCGCTTCTTGTCGAGGGTGCAGATGACCTGGTCGGGATTGATGAGGGAGACGGCCGAGCCCTTGGTCTCGAACTTGATGTCGGAGGCCTTCACGACGCCGCTCTTGTTGACGTCGATGACGCCCTTGAACGACTCGCGCTTCGTGGCCTCGGTGCGGATGAGCACCTTCTTGAGGTTGAGGACGATCTCGGTGACGTCCTCGACCACGCCCTCGATGGGCTGGAACTCGTGCTGCACGCCCTCGATGGTGACCGAGGAGATCGCGGCGCCCTCGATGGAGCTCAGCAGGATGCGGCGGAGGGAGTTGCCGATGGTGTGTCCGAAGCCGGTCTCGAAGGGTTCGGCGACGTAACGGGCGTAGGTGGGGGTCTCCGAGGACTTGTCCTTGGAGAGGGACTTGGGTTTCTGGAACTGGCCGAGGCGCTTGGTCATGACGTGTGTCCGGTTGAGGGGTGGGCGTGGATCAGCGGCTGTAGAACTCGACGATGATCTGCACGTTGACGTCGGCGGGGAGCTCCTCCTTGGCGGGCTCGCGGACGGCCTGTCCGCTGAGCTGCTCGGGAAGGACGACGAGCCAGGCGGGCGGGGTGCGCCCCTGGCCCTCCTCGACGGCGCGGGTGGCGAGCTGCTTGGAGGAGGTGCGGTCACGCACCTCGATCTTGGCTCCGGGGCTGACGGAATAGCTGGGGACGTCGACCTTGTGGCCGTCGACGCGGATGTGGCCGTGGGAGACGAGCTGACGGGCCGCGGCGCGGGAATTGGCGAAGCCGAGGCGGTACACGACGTTGTCGAGACGGGTCTCGAGGATGCGGAGGAAGTTGTCGCCGGCGACGCCGCCCATGCGCTTGGCGCGCTCGAAGGAGAGGCGGAACTGCTTCTCGGTGAGGCCGTACATCATGCGGAGCTTCTGCTTCTCATTGAGGCCCACGCCGTACTCGGAGACCTTGCGGCGGGTCGTCTTCCCGTGGATGCCGGGAGGATAGGGGCGGCGTTCCTCGCCCTTGGAGGTGGTGAAGATGTTCTGTCCGAAGCGTCGGTTGAGCTTCGTGGTGGGTCCGGTGTAGCGCGACATGGCGGCTTGGGATTAGTTGGGTTCTTTGGGTGGCGGATTGGGAGTTCCCGCCCGGTTTGCCATGGCCGGACGGTGATGCGGAAAGCGGTTCGGAATCAGACGCGGCGACGCTTGGGAGGACGGCATCCGTTGTGAGGGATGGGCGTCGCGTCGACGATCGAGGTCACGTTGAGTCCGAGGACCTGAAGGGCGCGGATGGCGCTGTCACGGCCCATGCCGGGCCCCTTGACGCGGACGGAGACGTCCTTGAGTCCGTGGGCCATGGCCTGCTTGGCGGCCTCCTGGCAGACGACCTGCGCGGCGTAGGCGGTGGACTTGCGGGAGCCGCGGAACTGGTGGCGTCCGGCGCTGCCCCACGAGATCACGTTGCCGCTGGCGTCGGTGATGGTGACCTTGGTGTTGTTGAAGGTGGCCAGGATGTGGCAGACGCCGGTGGTGATGTTCTTCGAACCCTTGGCGCGGCGGATCTTGATCTCTCCGACCTCCTCGCCGAGGAGCTCCTTAGCGGTGACTTCCTCGGCGGCACCGGCGGCCTCATCACCGTGGGCGTGATGCTCGACACCATGCGCCAGGTGGAGACCT
>JBJTIX010000158.1:0-1568 GCA_046095205.1 Opitutia bacterium | reverse complement strand
GATGCATTCCCAGCTGATCCAGCGCGCCCGCGGGTGGTCCGTGTGCAACTGCATCTCCTGGTCGGTGGCCAAGGCCGCCTTGGCGTTGGCCCGAGGGGTGATCTCCGTCGTCTGGATGATCGGGCCGAGCTCGGCTAGCTGAGCCAGCAGGGACTCGCGGCCTTGGGGCCGGAGGATGGTCCAGCGTTTTGCTTGGGCAGGTGATTCGTTGCTGAGGTTCATGACGAACACTTTGCACGGGAGGAGTCCGACCGAAAGCATGGGGCCACTGGCATCGGGCCAGTCGGGCCGAAACATTAACAACCGATTCAAATCGGAGAAATATGCCCAATAAAACGAAGGTTTGGCGTTAACCGGCAAATGTAAGATTTATTGAAGGATGGGAGTCGCTTGACGGCTATGGGGCTGCGAAAAGTATCCTTTCATGCCCAGCACCCCTTCAGCGTACGACATACGGTGGAAAGAACTCCGGCTGCCCGAATTGCTCAGGGCATTGAATGACTACGCCGAAGGCGAATATCCGCAGGACGCGCAAGAGTATGAGGGCTCAAAGGTAGCCCTGAACCGTGCTATCAGCCTGCGGAAGGCATTATTCACTCGGAAGGCCAGTTCGAATAATTCCGACGGAGCGACCGCCAACACGTTCTTCAAGGGTGCGGCTGACCGCATGAGCAACTTGCTGACCGCGCTTCATCTTATCGGAAAATTCAAGCAAGGCCCTGATGCCGCTGATCAAGTCAGGCTGTTCTTGCAACGTAATCGCCGGGTCGAGTCAGGCCTGAAGGCATGGGAATCAAGCCTCCGCCTCCTCCTGCCGGATTTGGTCGACTTGGATAAGAAGCGTTGGCCGGGTCATGTTTCTTACCGCGCGGGACTTAGCCACTTCGTGGCCGTCTGCCTGCGGGCGCACTCCATCTTGCCCGATGTCTCCTTCGACGCCATAACTCTGGCCGCCGCTCGGCGGATTCTTGTTCCTGCGATAGCACATAACTTCAAGTTCTTCGCCAAAGATCACCCCGACCTCTATCGCAAGTTTGTCTATGATTTAGACGTCGAGAGTAAGGCGTTCTATGCGCTCAGTAATGAAGATGGCGCGACTCTTCCAGGCCCCAGCCGTCCCGTCTTTAGGAAATGGGTGAGGCTCTTTAAGGCCTGCCGCCATTTCGGCGAGAAATGGGGCGAGGATAAGCTGCGCGCGCTTTGTGGGGAGTTTCAGGGGCTCCTGCAGGATCACGAAAAAGACCCACGGAATAGCAGGCTTTGGCGTGACCTATCCATCCTTGCCGCAGGCGACATGGCGGTAGACGAAATCTTGGTGTCGTGGGTGATTAAGGACGTAGGCGGGGAAGAAGCCAGCCTGTCATCCAGTCCGCTCGTTAACTGCGCCCGTTCAAGGTTTGGTCTCCTCCGTTATGCTTATATGATGACGAAGGAAGCGGAGACCTTCCGGACGAATTTTGACCAGGGGATGGCCGACGCTGGTAAGCTTCTTGAACAGGTCAGGCAATCTAAGGAGCTCGAGCTAGGTGCGGATGTCGTAGGCCAGGCTTTTGGCTGGGCCTACCATC
>JBJTIX010000157.1:0-13125 GCA_046095205.1 Opitutia bacterium | reverse complement strand
TTGGCCGTGAAGAGGTGCTCGATGAAGTCGGCGTCCTCGTCGGCCGGCATCTTGGCCAGTTCGGCGCCCTTCGTGCCCGTGCCGCCCCGCGTCTGGAGGCGGTACTGGGCGACCGGCGTGCGCTTGAAGAAGCCGGCGTGGGAGACCGTGACCACGCAGCCCTCGTTGGCGACCACGTCCTCCATGGAGAGCTCGCCGTCGGCGTCCATCACGCGGGTGCGGCGGGGGGTGACGTGCTTCTTGGCGGCCTCGCGGAGCTCCTTCTTGATGAGCGTGAGCAGCTTGGACTCGCTGGAGAGGATGCCGCGGAGCTCCTCGACGAGCGCCATCAGCTGGCGGTACTCCTCCTCGATCTTGTCACGCTCCAGCCCGGTGAGCTGGTAGAGGCGGAGGTCGAGGATGGCGACGGCCTGGCGCTCGCTGAGCCCGTACTTGGCGATGAGCTTCACCCGGGCCTCGTCGCGGTTGGCGGAGGCGCGGATGATCTTCACGAAGTCGTCCAGGTTGCGGAGGGCGATCTTGAAGCCCTCGAGGATGTGGGCGCGGTCCTCCGCCTTGCGCAGGCGGAAGCGCGTGCGGCGCGTGACGACGTCGCGGCGGTGCTCGACGAAGCACTCGATGAGCTCGCGGATGGTCATCTGCTTCGGACGGCGCTTGTCGAGGGCCAGCAGGATGACGCCGAAGGAGTTCTCGAAGTTGGTGTGCTTGTACAGCTTGTTGATGACGACGCGCGGGCTCTCGCCGCGCTTGAGCTCGATGACGACGCGGGTGTTCTCGTCGGATTCGTCGCGCAGGTCGGAGACCTCGTCGATGACCTTCTCGGCGCAGAGGTCGGCGATGTGCTTCACGAGGGCGGCGCGGTTGACGTTGTAGGGCAGCTCGGTGAGCACGACCTGCTCCTTGCCGTTCTTGAGCTCCTCGGAATGGGCCACGCCGCGGACGCGGACGATGCCGCGTCCGGTGCGGAGGTACTGGCGGATCCCCTCCTTGCCGTTGATGACGCCTCCGGTCGGGAAGTCGGGCCCGATGATGTGCTTCTCCAGGTCCTCGACGGTGGCCGAGGGCTTGTCGATGACGAGGCAGACGGCCTCGACCAGCTCGGCCAGGTTATGGGGCGGGATGTTGGTGGTCATGCCCACGGCGATGCCGGTCGACCCGTTCATGAGCAGGTGCGGCAGCGCGCACGGCAGGACGGAGGGCTCGGTGGTGGACTCCTTGTAGTTGGGGACGAAGTCGACGGTGTCCTCGTCGATGTCGGCCAGGAGCTCGGACGAGATCTCGGAGAGGCGGCACTCGGTGTAGCGGTACGCGGCGGGCGGGTCGCCGTCGACCGAGCCGAAGTTGCCCTGCGGCTCGATCAGCTGGTAGCGCATGACCCAGCTCTGGGCCAGGCGCACGAGGGTGTCGTAGACGGAGCTGTCCCCGTGCGGGTGATAGTTCTTGAGGACTTCGCCGACCACGCCGGCGCACTTGTCGAAGGGCCGGTTGTGGAGCAGGCCCTCGCGCAGCATGGCGTAGAGGATGCGGCGCTGCACGGGCTTGAGGCCGTCGCGGGCGTCGGGGAGCGCGCGGGACACGATGACCGACATCGAGTAGTCGATGTAGGCGGTCTGCATGATGTCCGTGATGCTCGCCTGGGTGAGCTTTTCCTGTTCGGAGTACATCTTAAGGGTGGGTCGTGGGTGGTGGCGTGGCGGGCGGGCTCAGACGTCGAGGTTCGAGGTGTTGAGCGCGTTGTCCTCGATGAACGTGCGCCGGGCGGGCACGTCCTCGCCCATGAGCATGGCGAAGACGCGGTTGGCCTCGGCGGCGTCCCGGATGTCGACCTTGAGGAAGCGGCGCTTGGCCGGGTCCATGGTGGTCTCGAAGAGCTGCTTGGGGTTCATCTCGCCCAGGCCCTTGTAGCGCTGGATCGTGAGGCCCTTGCGGCCGAACTGGCGGACCTGGCCGATCAGCTCGAGGATGCTCATGAGGGGCACGGGCTCGGCCTTCTTGGCCGGCTTCTTGGCGGCCTTCTCGGCCTTGGCGGGCTCCTCGCCGCCCTCCGCGGGTTCGGCGGGCGCCTCCTCGGCGGTCGAGCCGTCGAGCAGGTGGTAGCGCGGCTCCTCGCCGGGGCTGAACTTCTTCACGTCCAGGCCCTGGGCGCCGAGCTCCTTGAGCACCTTGGTGATGGCCTCGTTCTCGAAGATCTCGATGACCTGGACGCGCTCCTGGACGACGGAGCCGTCCTTGAGCTTCTTCTCGCGGTCGATGCGTTCGGAGAGGAAGTCCTCCACCCCGGCCTTGCGGAGGAAGGCCTGCTTGGCCTCGGCGTCGTCGAGGAAGTCGAAGGTCTCCTCGTTGCCGGTGCGGGTGCGCACGATGAAGCGCGGCAGGGCGTGGGTCTTCTGGTCCTGCCGGTCGAGGTACTCGCCGTAGGGACAGCCGGTGCGGGCGATGCCCGCGCCGAGGCCCTCGAGCCGGGCCAGCGCCTCGACGATCTTGTCGAGCTTCTGGCCGGGGAACACGTGCTTATCGCGCAGACGGAGCAGGTTCACGTCCTCCGAGCCGAGCTCGAGCAGGATGCGGTTCAGCTCGGTGTCGTTGTCCACGTACTGCTCGCGCTTCTTGCGCTTGATGCGGTAGAGGGGCGGCTGGGCGATGTAGACGTAGCCGGCCTCGATCAGGCCGGGCATCTGGCGGTAGAGGAAGGTCAGCAGCAGGGTCCGGATGTGGGAGCCGTCGACGTCCGCGTCGGTCATGATGACCAGCTTGTGGTAGCGGCACTTGGTGACGTCGAAGGCGCCGTCGCCCTCGTGCTTGCCGATGCCGGTTCCGCAGGCGGTGATGATGGTGCGGATCTCCTCGTTGGAGAGGATCTTGTCGATGCGGGCCTTCTCGACGTTGAGGATCTTGCCCTTGATGGGCAGGATGGCCTGGAAGCGGCGGTCGCGGCCCTGCTTGGCGGAGCCGCCGGCGGAGTCGCCCTCGACGATGTAGAGCTCGCAGACGGCGGGGTCGCTCTCGGAGCAGTCGGCCAGCTTGCCGGGCAGCCCGCCGGACGACATGGCCGACTTGCGCACGGTCTCGCGCGCCTTGCGGGCCGCCTCGCGGGCGCGGGCGGCGTTGAGGCACTTGTCCACGATGCGACGGCCGGTCTTGGGGTCGCGCTCGAGGTAGTACTTGAGCTGCTCGCCCACGACGGAGGTGACGATGCCCTCGACCTCGGGGTTGGTGAGGCGGGTCTTGTTCTGGGACTGGAACTTGGGGTCGGGGTGCTTGACGGAGATCACCGCCACGAGCCCCTCGCGCATGTCGTCGCCGTTCAGCTTGGCGTCCTTCTCCTTGATGAGGCTGTTGGACTTGGCGTAGTGGTTGATCACGCGGGTGAGCGCGGACCGGAAGCCGGACAGGTGGGTGCCGCCCTCAGGCTGGCTGATGAGGTTGGTGTAGGCGAAGACCATCTCGTCGTACCGGTCGTTGTACTGCAGGGCGACGTCCACGGTCATGCGGCGCTGGCCGGGCTTGGGCTTCTCGCCCTCGGCCATCACGCGCGGGTTCTCCAGGTCGGTGAAGTCCACCTCCGCGGACATGAGGATGGGCTTGTCGAAGAGGGTCTCCTCGTTGGCGTTGAGGAAGGAGACGTACTCGGAGATGCCCTCCTTGAATTCGAACCGGTCGGCGCGGTCGGTGCGCTGGTCCTTCATCTCGATCACGATGCCCGGCACGAGGAACGCCAGTTCGCGCATGCGGCGGACGAGGATGTCGTACTTGAACTCCTGGGTGACGGTGAAGATCTGCGGGTCGGGGTGGAAGGTGATCTTGGTGCCGGTGCGCCTGGTCTTGCCGACGACCTTGATGGGCTGGGTGACCTCGCCGCGCGAGAACTTCATCTGGTGCACCTCGCCCTCGCGGCTCACCTCGGCGGTGAAGGCGTCGGAAAGCGCGTTCACGCACTTGGCGCCGACGCCGTTGAGTCCGCCCGAGACCTGGTAGGCGCCCTTGTCGAACTTGCCGCCGGCGTGGAGGTTGGTGAGCACGAGCTCGAGCGTCGGGATCTTCTCCTCGGGGTGGATGGCGACGGGGATGCCGCGACCGTCGTCCTCGACGGAGAGCGATCCGTCGGCGTGGACCTCGACCTTGATGTGCTTGCAGAAGCCGGCGAGCGCCTCGTCGATGGAGTTGTCGACGATCTCGTAGACGCAGTGATGAAGGCCGGTCTCGTTGGTGTCGCCGATGTACATCCCGGGTCGTTCACGCACGGCCTTGAGGCCCTTCAGCCGCTTGATGTCTCCGGCATCGTACGACGCCTTGCCGGCGTGCTTGCCACGTGAATTGGACTCGGAATTTTCGCTCATGAGGAAGGTGATAAAGGGGGTGCTGACCCGGCTTTTCAGGGGCCAAAAACATCCTGTTTTTCACACCCCTTTCTGCAACCGGAAAAGGGGTGTCGGTGAATCTTTTTACGAATCTCTAAACCTCTGAAAATCAGATGTTTAGAATGACTTATGCTGTGCGTAAGTTACGCTTGTTCACACGTTGCTAACAGGGGCTGCCGAATGGCTGACGGAAGGGTCAGCGGACGTCCAAAAAAGCCGCCGCCCTGGCCACGGCCTCGGCACCCGCGTCCTCGAGCACATAGTGCCCCGCGGACTCGAAAAGCGCCTCCTCCGAGCCGGGGAATCGCTCCCTGAATCCATCGAGGAAGGATCGGTCGAAGCAGAAGTCGCGCAGGCCCCAGCAGAGGAGCATGGGCTTGCCGCGCAGGGCGGGCAGGCCGCGTTCGACCTCGTCCAGCGCGGCCCAGGAGGGATGACTGCGCTCCATGGGAATGTCCGCCACGAAGTCGGCGACGGCTCGGCGGGCGCCCCAGCTGCGGTAGGGCAGCAGGAAGCCCGCGCGCGCGGCAGGCGAAAGCGGGCGCTGCACGGCCATGCGCGCCGCCGGTCCGGCGAAGCCGTTCAGCCCCTGCACGATGAGCCGACCGACCACGGGCACGCGGCAGAGCGCGATGCGGGCGGGAATCCGGTCGGAGCGGAACGCGGAGGTGTTGGTGACGAGCACGCGGCCGACGTCCCGGGGCCGGCGTCCGGCCAGGCCGAATCCGATCGCGCCGCCCCAGTCATGGACGCCGAGGTCGAACTGCCTGACGCCCAACGAATCGAGGAGCGACTCGACGTCACGGATGCGGTCGTTCAGCCGAAGGAAGGAGCCGGGACGGGCGGAGAGGCCCATGCCGACGTGGTCGGGAGCGATCACGCGCCGCCCGCGCAAGGCCAGCGCGCGTATCAGGTCGCGCCAGAGGAACGACCAGCTGGGATTGCCGTGCAGGAGGAGCACAGGGCGGCCGTCGCGCGGCCCTTCGTCGACGTAGCTCATCCTGCCGGACGGGGCCGCGAATCCGCGGGGCGCGAAGGGGTACAGGGCCCGGACTTCAGGAGGGAGCTCCATGGCCTCTAGCACTCGACGGCCAGCATGAGGCTGGCGAGGCCGCTGCCGATGCCGAGCAGCGCGACCCGTTCGCCACGGCGGATGCGCCCGTCGGAGAGGGCCAGGGCCAGCGTGGCCGGAAGCGAGACCGAGCCGACGTTGCCGAGGGTGTCGAAGCTCCGGCAGTCCTTGGCGGGGTCGAGACCCAGCGATTCGAAGAGGAGCGTGGAATGGCGGCGGCCGACCTGGTGCGTCACCACCCGGTCCGGAGTCGACGCATCCCAGCCCGTGGACTCCTTGAAGCGGCCGAAGCAGCGGCCGGCCAGCGCGACGCCCGCCTCGAGCAGCGCCTCGGAATCGGTGCGCATGTCCAGCTCGTCGGAAGCCGTGTCGCCCTCGCAGAGCGCGTTCGCGGAAGAGTCCGTCTCCGCGGCGCCGCCGATGAGACGCACCCGGCCGGAGCCCGCGAGGTCGTCGCGGCAGACGACCGCCGCCGCCGCGCCCGCGCCGATGGTGAGATTGGCGAAGTAGGGCTTGATCGAGTCGCGCGTGAGGGACTGGTCGCCGTTGAGGAGACGGATGGTGCGCTCCACCAGCGGACGTCCGTCCTCGCCGGCGCAGACCAGGGCGCGGCGGATCTGCCCGGACTCGACCAGTCCGGCGGCGAGCACCACGGCGTTGAGCCAGCCCAGGCAGGCGTTGGAGACGTCGAGGATCTGGGCCTGCGGGCCGAGTCCGAGCAGGCCGTGCAGGTAGGCCGCGGTGGAGGGCTCGAGACGGTCACGGCAGACGGAGGAATGGACGAGGAGGTCGATGTCGCCCGGGCCGACCCCGGCCGCGGCCATCGCCTTGCGTCCCGCGGCGGCGGAGGCGGCCGAAGGACGGATGGCGGCGGGCCAGAACCTGCGCTCGCGGATGCCGGTCATGAGCTCGAGACGCCCCTCGGGCAGGCGCAGGCGGGAATACAGCGGGGCCAAGCGTGACTCGAGGTCGGCGGACGTCCACACCTCGGGAGGGAGCTCGGCCGTCAGGCCGCAGAGGGCGGTGCGGCTGAAACGCACCTTAGGGGAGGCGGTTCGAGGCCTTCACCAGCGCCTCGTCGAAGAAGTTCCAGCCCATGCCGGCGTCGACGACGACGCCCTGGCCGTTGACCCCGCTCGACCGGGGCGAGAGCAGCCAGACCGCGACGTCGGCCACCTCCTGCGTCTTCAGGGCCTCCTTGCGGAAGGTCATCTTCTCGGCGTGCAGGTAGTTGTCGAGGTAGCCGGGGATGCCCGCGCTGGCGCTGGTCTTCAGCGGGCCCGCGTTCACCGTGTTGAAGCGCACCCGCGTGTCGGCCGAGAAGGACTTGGCCAGGAAGCGCGAGGCGGACTCGAGCGCGGCCTTGATCGGCGACATGTAGCCGTAGCTGGAGGCCGTGACCTGCGAGGAGATGCCGATCGAGACGACCGAGGCGTCGGCCCGCAGGTGCGGCTTGAGGGCGCGGGCCAGCTCGACGAGCGAGAAGCAGGAGACCGCGGTGGCCTGCAGGAAGTCCTTGCGCACCGTGCCGTGGAAGGGCTGCAGGCCCTTGGAGTAGTTGGCGAAGGCCACGCTGTGCAGCACGCCGTCGATGGGGCCGTGCTGGCTTCCGACCGCCTCGGCGAGCGCCTGCGTCTGGTCCTCATGCTCGAGGTCGCAGAGGAAGACCGGGCGGCCGTCGAGCAGGCCCTTGAGCGAGTCGAGCCGGGCCTGGTTACGGACGGAGTAGACGACCTTGGCGCCCTCGGACTCGAGCGTCCTGGCGACGTGCCAGGCGACGGACTTCCGGTTGGCGACGCCGGTGACGAGGAAGGTGCGGCCCTGGATTCCGAGGAAGGACATGTTTCAGGCGGGCTTGTCGACGAGGGCGAGGGCGAAGCGGATCGTGAGCACGGCCTTGCCGTCACGGCGTACCGTGCCCGTCATGAAATGGAACTGCTGCAGCGTCTCGGCATGACGGACCTCGATGCTGACCGTGTCGCCCGGAAAGACCATGCCCTTGAACTTGGCCTCTTCGATGCGGCAGAGGACCGGCGTACGGCCCTCGGCCGACCCGCCCTCCCCTTGAAGCTTGCGCGTCAGGTAGACGGCCCCCGCCTGGAAGACGGACTCGCACAGCAGGACCCCGGGGGTGATGGGGTTGCCGGGGTAATGGCCCGCGTAAAAGGGCTCCTCGGCCCGGAACGTGCGGGTGCAGGTGGCGCCGTCGGCACGGACTTCGTCGATCCGGTCCAGGAACAGGAACGGGGGGCGGTGCGGGATGGTCGCGAGGACTTCCGTCTGCATGCCGAATTACTGCCCCGACGAGGTCGGCAAGCGACACGAAAACACGCCCACGGACGTTTGCCTTTTGCCGGGACCGCGGACAACCTGACCGCATGCGCTCCCTCCTCCCCGCCATGCTCCTGACCCTGCTCCCCCTCTTCGGCTCCGGCGCCGAAAAACTCGCCGTCGGCGCCCCGGTCCCGACCGTCACCGTGAACGACCAGGACGGCGTCGCGGTCGACCTCGCCAAGGAGGGCGCGAAGGGCTACCTCCTCGTCTACTTCTACCCCAAGGCCAAGACCGGCGGCTGCACCAAGCAGGGCTGCTCCCTGCGCGACTCCTGGTCCGAACTGCAGAAGGCCGGCGTGCAGGTCCTCGGCGTGAGCACCGACGGCGAGAAGCTGCAGAAGGAGTTCAAGGAGGAGCAGAAGTTCCCCTTCCGCCTGCTGGCGGACAAGGACAAGAAGGTGACCGAGGCCTTCGGCGTGAAGAGCCTGGTCGGATTCGCCAGCCGCTCCGCCTTCCTGTTCAAGGACGGCAAGTGCGTCTACGCGGACCACAAGGGCCACACCTCCGACCAGGGGCAGGTCATCCTGGACTTCCTGAAGTCGGCCAACAAGTGAGCGCCGGACCCGGCGCCTGAATGAAAAAGGCCGCGTCACCAGACGCGGCCTTTTTCATGCCGGCGCGGCGGAAGATCAGTGCCCCTTGATGGGGAAGAGGTCCGTCACGCTGCTGTTGCCGTGGATGCGGCGGATCGCGTCGGCGAGCAGGGGCGCGATGGAGAGGACCGTGATGGGCAGGCCGCGGGTCTCGAGCGGCACGGAGTTCGTGGTGATGACCTCGTCGATGTGTCCGGCGCGGAGGCGGTCGTAGGCGATCTCCTGGATCATGCAGTGCGAGACGACGGCGCGCACCGAGCGGGCTCCGTTCTTCTTCAGCAGCTCCGCGGCGGCGGCGAGCGTGCCGGCCGTCTCGGTCATGTCGTCGACCAGGATGATGTCGCGGCCCTCCACCTCGCCGACGAGGCTGGTGGCCTGCACGGTGGTGGCGCTGGTGCGGCGCTTGGCGACGAAGCCGTAGGGCAGGCCGAGCATGTCGGCCACCGCGGCGGCGTACTTCAGGCCGCCCACGTCGGGCGAGAAGACCGTGGCCTCGCGGATCCAGGGCTTGTTGCGGATGTAGGCGTAGAAGACCGGCGAGGCGTAGAGATGGTCGACCGGGATGTCGAAGAAGCCCTGGATCTGCTGGGCGTGCAGGTCGACGGTCAGCACGCGGCTCGCGCCGGCGGCGGTGAGCAGGTTGGCGACCAGCTTCGCGGTGATCGGGACGCGGGGCTTGTCCTTGCGGTCCTGGCGGGCGTACCCGAAGAACGGGATGACGGCCGTGATGCGGGCGGCGGAGGCGCGACGCATCGCGTCGATCATGATGAGCAGCTCCATGATCCGGTCGTTGGCCGGGGCGCAGGTGGGCTGGACGACGAACACGTCGGTGCCGCGGATGTTCTCGTTGATCTGGACGCAGGTCTCGCCGTCGGGGAAGCGGTTGACGGTGGCGGAGCCGAGCGGGGCGCCGAGGTGCTCGCAGATCTCCTTGGCCAGGCCGGGGTTGGCGTTGCCGGAGAAGACCTTCATGGCGGGCAGAGTCATCGTGCGTCCTTGCCGAGAGAGTCCAACGCGGCGGCGAGCGAATCAACCTTTTTGAAGAGGTCGGGCAGCCGGCGGGACAGGACGACGATCCGGCGTTCGAGCCCGAGGGGCTGCGCGGGCGTGCCGTTCACGAAGCTGTCGGCGGGCATGTCCTCCAGCACCCCGGACTGGGCGCCGACCCGGACCCGGTCGCCGAGGGAGAGGTGGCCGCCCACGCCGGACTGGCCGCCGAGGACGCAGCGGTCGCCGATGACGGTGCTGCCGGCTATGCCGACCTGGGCGGCAATCAGGCACTGGGCGCCGATGCGGACGTTATGGGCGACCTGCACGAGGTTGTCGATCTTGGTGCCCCGGCCGACGACCGTGCGGCTGAAACGGGCCCGGTCCAGGGTGGAATTGGCGCCGACCTCGACATCGTCCTCCAGGACGACCGTGCCCACCTGGGGCAGGCGGCGGACCTCGTCCCCGACCATCTCGTAGCCGAAGCCCTCCGAGCCGACGACCACGCCGGGCTGGAGGCGGCAGCGCGCACCGACGGAACAGTAGTCGCCGATGCGCACCCCGGACTTGAGCCAGGAGCCGCGGCCGACGGAGGCGGACCGTCCGACATGGACCGAGGCCTCGAGCACGACGTCGTCGGCGACGCTGGCTCCCGCATCGACCACGCAGAGCGGGCCGACGTGGGCCTTCGGCGAAACCGCGGCCTCGGGCGAGACGACGGCCGAAGGGTGGATCCCGGCGGCGGGACGGGGCCAGAGCGCCGACTCGATGACGGAGCAGAGCAGCGCGAGGGCGTAGGACGGACTGTCGACGCGGAGGAACACCTGTCCGGACGCGGGCGCGCCGGCATGGTCTCGCGGAACGAGGATCACTCCGGCGCGGGACGACGGGAGCTCCGCGGCGTACTTCGGGTTGCCGAGGAAGGAGAGGTCGTCGGGGCCGGCTTCGGAGAGCGAGGCGACCCCCGTCACGGCGCGCGAGCGCGATCCCTCGACCGAGGCGGCGCCCACGTGGCGGGCGAGTTCGTCGAGCGTGAAGGAGACGGCCATGTCTCTAAATCAAGCGCCCCTGGTTGTCAGGGGCGCGAAGGTCACTTGGCGGCGGGCGCCGGGGCGGGCGCGGGGGCCGGGGCAGGCGCGGCCGACTTGTAGCTGTCGTTGAGCGCCTTGATGACGTCGGCGGTGATGTCGAGCGACGGGTCCGAGTGGAAGGTCACGGCCTTGGGAAGGACGAGCTGCAGCCCCTTGTCCTTGCCGATCTTCTCGGACTGGGCGCGCACGTCGGCGACGACCTGGCGCTCCATCTCCTGGACGCGCTGCTGGATCGTGCCCTGGGCGGACTGCACGAACTGGACGTACTCGTTCTGACGCTGCTGGAGCGCACCCTGCTTGATCTGGGCCTCCGACTGGAGGGAGCGCTTGCCGGCCTCGTTGAGGATGGGGTCCTGGGAGCGCTTGACCGTGCTCTCGAGGTCGGCGCGGAGGGACTGCAGCTCCTTCTCGCGTTCGGCCACGGCCTCGCGGGTGGAAGCGACCGACTTGTCGATGCCGGCCTTGGTCTCGATGGCCCGGTTATACTTGGCCATGACCTCGGCGACGTCCACGACGCCGACGTTGGGGGCGGCCGCGAAAACGGGGGCGGCCGCGAGGAGGATGAGGGCGGACAGGGTCTTCATGTGCGTATGGGTTAGAAAGTCTCCGGGGCGGACGATTGGCAATCAAAACACCGTGCCGAAGCTGAAATTGAACCGCATGCCGGCGTCGTTGATGACATTACCTGTGCCAGGATCCGTGGTGCCCTGGATCGGGAAGCCGAAGTCGAGGCGCATGACCGCCCCGCCGAGCAGGATGCGGGCGCCGAAGCCCCAGTCGGAATTCGCCTCGGAGAGGGACAGGTCGCCCTCCGCGGAGTTGACCACGCCGTGGTCGTAAAAGGCCGCCAGACGGAAGTTCTCCGCCACCTTGACGGTGTATTCGGCGCTGAGGTATCCGTAGGTCAGTCCGCCGACGGGCTCGTAGGATGCACCCTCGAAGGTGGAGAACTGGCCCACCCGGTTGTAGTCGAAGCCACGCATGTCGTAGGCTCCACCGAGATAGAAACGCTCGTAGAAAGGCATCGACGCGCTGGTGCCGGTAAGGAATCCAGCCCGTCCGACCAGGCTCACGGTCTGCTCGGCCTGGCGCGAGACGAGGAACCACTTGCCGGCGCGCAGCTCCGACTTGAGGTAGTCGACGTCGCCGCCGATGCCGTTGCCGGCAAGCTCCTCCGTGAGCGAGATGCGCTCGCCCTTGGTGGGGAAGTTCAAGGTGTCACGCGTGTCATGCACGAGCGAGACCGTGAGGCCGGAGATGGTCTTGGGATTGCCGTTCTCGGCCTGGACCGAGGCGGGGGCGGTGGCCACGACGTTGTCGACCTGGACGCGGCGAATGTCGTAGGCGAGGCGCGCCTCCACGGTGGGAAGGACGCGGCGGCGCACGTAGACGCCCGCGCCCTGGCTGATCACGTCGTAGGCGGCGGAGCGGAAGCCGGTGAAGCGCCGGTGCAGGCTGTAGCCGGCGGCAAGGTCGCGGTCCCAGACCGCCGGCTCCTCAAACGAATGCTCGATGGCGTTGGAGAGGTTGCCCGCGGATACGCGCAGCCGGAACTTCTGGCCGCCGCCGCGCCACCAGCCGTCCGGGTTGGAGAAATCGAAGTTGCCCTCGGAATATTCAAGGAAGCCGACGAGCTCCTCGACCGTGCTGTAGCCCGCGCCGAAGCTGACCTGCCCGGTGGGGCCCTCCTTGACCGTCACGCGCAGGTCGCTCTGCCCGGGGACGCTGGTGGGCACCGGGGCGACGCGCACCTCCTCGAAGAACTGGGTGTTGCGCAGGCGGGCCTCGGAGACGCGCATGCGGGCGAGGTCGAAGACTTCGCCCGGGGAGAGCGCGAGCTCGCGGGCGATGACGGTGGAGCGGGTCTTGGTGTTGCCCTGGATCTCCAGCGCGCGGACGGTGAAGCGCTGGCCTTCCTCGATGGTGAACGACAGGTCGATCGCCCCGGTCTCGAGATTGGGACGGCGGGAGACGTCGACCCGGGTGTTGAGATAGCCCATCTGTCCGTAGTACTCGCGGATCTTGTCGGCGGCGACCTCGACGGCCTCTGCGTTGAACCACTGGGAGGAGGCGAGACGGTCCACCTCCTCGGGGTGCGCGCCGCGGCGGAGCGAGGGCTGGTCGATGACCTTGCGGAGGTTCTCGGTGGTGCAGTCCGGCTCGGGCGCGGCGAGGCGGTGGCGCGCGAGCGAGTGGGCGCCGACGGAGTAGCGCCGGCCCTCCTTGACTCGTATGATGACGTCGACCCAGCCGGACCCGCCGGAGACGTCCTTGACCACGCAGGACTTCTGGGGATCGGAATCGGCCACCTCGACGGCGAGGAAGCCCTGCGAGCGGTAGTAGTCGCGCACCTTCTGGCAGTCGCGACGGTACTCGTCGGGATTGAGCCGCCCGCCGTCGCTGAGCCAGGAGAACTTCCACCAGCGCCAGCTGGACGCGGCGAGCTCGGCGCCCGCGACGACGTCGGCCTCATCGAGCGCGGACACGCCCTCGATGGTGACGCGGTCGACCTTGAGCTCGACGCCTTCGCGCACGGTGACGACGACCTTGGAGCCGCCGGCGACGGGCACGGTGCGCGAGGAGAGCAGCGTGAAGGGGCGCTTCTTGCGCAGGTCGGACTGCAGCTTCACCTCGGCGCGACGGAGCACCGCGGGGTCGATCGGCTCGCCGACCTTGACGCCCTCGAGCGG
>JBJTIX010000156.1:0-2858 GCA_046095205.1 Opitutia bacterium | reverse complement strand
CAGCGCGCGGCCGAGGAAGCCCGCGATCTCCTCCGGCGTGAGCGGGTCCAGACGGAACAGGTGGCTGCGGCTGAGCAGCGCCGGGACCACGTAGAGGCCCGGGTTGTGCGTCGTGCAGCCGATGAGCCGCACCGCGCCCGCCTCGACGTCGGGGAGCAGCAGGTCCTGCTGCGACTTGTTGAACCGGTGGATCTCGTCGACCACTACGACACGGCCTCGGCCTTCATCAAGTCGGTCCGCGGGGGCGACCCGGACGCGGCGCTCTACTGGCTCTTCGTCATGCTCGAGGGCGGCGAGGACCCCCGCTTCATCGCCCGCCGTCTGGTCATCGCGGCCTCGGAGGACGTGGGGCTCGCCGATTCGCGCGCGATCGGGGTCGCGACGTCCGCGTTCCAGGCCTGCGAGACGGTCGGGCTCCCGGAATGTGAATACGCGCTCGCCCACGCGACGCTCTTCCTGGCCCTCGCCCCCAAGAGCAACAGCGTGACGCTCGCCATCGGCGCCGCCAAGGACGAGGTGCGCTCCCGCCCGCGTCAGGAGGTCCCGCTCCACCTCAAGGACTCCCACACGCAGGTGGGCCGCAAGCTGGGCCAGGGCGCGGAGTATCGCTACAGTCACGAATTCCCCGAGGGCATCAGCGGTCAGGAATACCTCTCCCGGCCGCTGGAGCTGTTCCGCCCGGGCTCGGCCGGCGCGGAAGGCCAGCTGGCCGAACGTCTCGCGCGCTGGAAGGCGCTCCGGGCTGAGCTCCGCCGCAAGGAGGCCGGACCGTGACGCGCCCGGCCCCCCGTCTGCCCTGGTTCGGCCCCGGCCGCCGCCCGCTCTACCTGGCCCCGATGGCCAAGCGGACGGATGTCGCGTTCCGGCAGCTCTGCAAGGAGCAGGGGGCCGACGTGATGGTCACCGAATTCGTCCAGTCAGAGGCGCTGCTGCGCGACAACGCCAAGGCCTGGGACATGGTCGACTTCACGGAATCCCAACGCCCGATGGGGGTCCAGATCTTCGGAGCCACGCCCGCCTCGATGGCCCGGGCGGCCCGCATGGTCTGCGACCGGATGAAGCCCGACTTCCTCGACCTCAATTTCGGCTGCCCGGCCCACAAGGTCATCGAGCAGAACGCCGGCTCGGGCCTCCTGCGCTGCACGCCGCTGCTCTTCGATGTCGTGAAGGCGGTCAAGGACGCCATCCCGGAGACGCCCCTGACGGCCAAGATGCGGCTCGGATGGGATCACGCCACGATCGTCGCGGTCGACGTCGCCCGCCGACTCGAGGAGCTCGGGATCGAGGCCATCGCGGGCCACGGACGCTCGCGCGAACAGGGCTACTCGGGCGAGGCCCACTGGGGCTGGATCGCCCAGGTGGCCGAAGCGGTCAGTATCCCCGTCATCGGCAACGGCGACGTGCGCGACGGCGCCTCGGCGCTCCGTCGTTTCGCCGAGACCAAGGTCTCCGCCCTCATGGTGGGCCGTGCCGCCCTGGGCGACCCCTGGGTCTTCGCGCGCATCAAGGCCGCCATGGAGGGCAGGGAAGGGGCTTTCGCCGACGCCGGACCGGCCGAACGCTGGGCCTGCATGCTCCGGCTCGCCGAACTCACGCTCGAAGCCCACGCCCCGCGCCTCGGAAGGCGCGACGTGCGCTGGATGCTCGACCGCCTGCTTCCGCTCACGCAGGGCCTGCCGGGTTCGCGCAAGGTCCGCGACCGTCTGCGCCATTGTCTGAATCTCGACGACCTGCGTAAGGCGCGTGACGAGCATCTGCTCGGTCTCACGCATTGAGTTGACGCAGCATTTTCAAGGGTGCGACGGCGCGGTGACATCCGTGCAACAGCAACCTTCATTTTCTTATCACCAAGAGGGGTGTTAATATCCTGTGAGATGCTTCAACTTGTCGGTCGTGTGACGAACCGCATCAACGGGCGTGCGGTCCGCACCCCTCGGATCGAAAATTCCCCACCTTCTTCTCACCGGGCCTCCGGCCCTCTCCCAAACTTTTTCCTAATCTTTTAAAATCAACGACTTGTACCGCCCGACCATCGCGCCCCGAACGGGGCTGAAATGGCGCCAAATCAGGGCGGGCGTCGTCCCCCTCAAACCTCCACCCGCATTTTCCTCATTTTAGGGCTTAACAAGCCCCTGTGAACAACCTTTCTCAACCCTCCCGCTTTCCCATGTCCCCTTCCGTCAACCCCACCACCCTCTGGGATGTAACGAAATCCGAACTTCGCGCCTCGATCAGCAAGGCCGACTTCGAAACCTGGTTCTCCACGCTCCACCCGATCGAAATCCTGGACGGCAACGTGCTGGTGCTCGAGGTCCCCTCCGTGCTCAACGAGGCCTGGATCTCCGGCAATTACGCCGACACGCTCCGCAAGCAGCTGACGCTGGCCGCCGGCCGCAGAATGGACTTCCGTCTGAAGGTCACCGCCGGCGCGCGTGACCTCCGTGCCGCCGCTCCCGCCCCTGCGCCTTCCCGCACCTCGCGTCTCCCCGCCTCGGCCGCCGCTCCCGCCATCAAGGCCGGCAACACGTTCAACAACTTCATCGTCGGCACCGAGAACGAGATGGCCCACGGAGCCGCCTACGCCGTGGCCAAGGAGCCCGGCCAGCTCTACAACCCGCTCTTCATCCACGGCCCCACGGGTCTCGGCAAGACGCACCTGATGCACGCCATCGCGCATCACGTCTACGCCGCCAACCCCCAGGCCCGCATCGCCTACATCTCCTCGGAGACGTTCACCAACGACTTCATCGGCGCCCTGCAGTCCGGCACCATCGCGGCCTTCCGCCGTCGCTACCGCGAGCTGGACCTCCTGCTCATCGACGACATCCAGTTCCTCGCGGGCAAGGACTCCACCCAGG